>NZ_JBPQTV010000031.1:0-33762 GCF_051386515.1 Streptomyces sp. URMC 123
GTGGGTGGGCGGGAGAACAAACCCCGCGCCGTAGGCGCGCGGCCCGGTCACACCTTGTGATACGTGCGCGCATCATCCGTCGCCGCCAGAACCAGATCCAGCTCCGCCCCGACGGACGCCGTCACCAACGCGGCCACCGCGCCCTCCACGAAGGGCGCGTCCGCGATCGTCACCCGGCCCGGCCGCGCCCACGCCCCCGCGTCCGTCTCCGCCAGCACCGACTTCACCGTGAGCACCGCGCTGCCCATGTCGCACACCACCACGACGCCCTTGCCGCCGTCCACCCGCTTGATCGCGTCGCGGATGAGCGTGGCGCTCGTGCCGATGGAGCCGTCGTCGGTGCCTCCCGCGGTGGCCAGCGGGGCGGGGGCGCCGCTGCCGACCAGCGCCCTGGCGAGCTCCGCCGTGGCCGTCGCGACCTCGCGGCTGTGCGACACCAGCACGACACCGACGCGCGGCTCCGCCTCCCGGCCGGCCATCCCGTCCCCGTACACCGGAGACGTCTCCTCACCCGCCGAGGCACCGGCGCCCTCCGCCGCCCTGGCGTCGCCCGCCTCCGCCGCGACCCCGCACAGCTCCGGGTCCGTCGCCTCGTGGAGCGCGGTGAGCAGCAGCGCCGTGGACGCCGCTCCCGGGTCCTCGTGGCCGATGCTGCGCTCGCCGAGGTAGCTGGCCCGGCCGCGCCGGGCCTGGAGCGGAATGGTCGCCGCCGCTCCGTCCCGGGCGGCCTCCGCCGCCGCCCGCAGGGCGTCCGGCGCCCCGGCACCGGCCCGCAGCGCCTCGCCGTACGCCTCGGCCGCGGGGGCGAGCGCGTCGACCATGGTCTTGTCCCCGGGGCTGGAGTCGCCGAGCCGCCGCACCCCGGCGACCGCGGCGTCGAGCGCCTCGCCCAGCGCCTCCGGGGACACGGTCTCCGCGTCGCCGAGCGCCTTGCCCGCGCGCCGCAGCACGGTGCCGTAGAGCGGGCCCGAGGCCCCGCCGACGGTGTTGGTGAGGTGGTTGCCGAACGCGACCAGGAGCGCGCCGGGCGTGGTGGGCGGCTCGGCGGCGACGGCCGCGGCGGCGGACGTGAAGCCGCGGGTGAGGTTGGCCCCGTGGTCCGCGTCGCCGATGGCCGAGTCCAGCTCGGTCAGCCGGGCGGCCTCCTGCTGGATCACCTGCGTGGCGCGGTCCAGCCAGCGGCGGAAGAACGCGGTGTCGAGGGGTGCGGTGGACGGGCCCGGCGAGACGGTCATGGGCGGGGCTCCTCGGGTGCGGCGGACGACCTGTCGCTCCCAGTCTGCTCCCGCCCGGACCGGCCCGGCCCGCCGCCCCCACCGGAACCTCGCCCGTCGCGGCCCGCCTACCCCTCCACCGTGGACAGCTCCAGCCCGTCGGCGACGATCTCGTCGGAGGTGACCAGCGCCTGTTCCGCGTCGACGTTCGTCATGAAGACGAACGGGGGCACCACCGGCGGCACGGGCAGCGTGTCGGGGGTGAACGTCAGACACACCAGCCCCTGGAGACAGCCGCTGAAGCGGGTGAGATAGAGCGTCACCTCGCCGCTCAGCTCCAGCTTCCGCGCCCGCAGCGTGAGTTCCGGGCCCCCGTCACGGGTGCGCAGCCGGTAGTCGGTGAGCGAGGCGGCCCGCATTCTGAGCACCATGGCGTCGAGCGGCCCGGCGGCGGTGGGCACCCGGACCACCCCGGCCAGGGTGAAGCCGATGGGCGCGAACAGTGAGGTGGTGACGGTCGGCGGGGTGCGCGCCGCCTGCGGAATCCCTCCCCGGAGGGCCCCGGCCGCCCCGGTCGTTCCGGCCGCCTCGACGGCCTCGACGGCCTCGCGGGCCCCGCCGGCCCTGTCGGCCGCCACCGCCCGCTGCGCCCCCGCGGGCGCGCCGACGGCCAGCAGCAGCACCACCGGCAGGACGGCGGCCAGCGCCTTGGGCGGCTCCGGCCGGGCCCGCTCGCGCGGCGTCCAGCCCACGGCCATCGCCCCGCCCGCGATCCCCAGCACCATGCCGACGAGAAAGCCGCCCAGATTCGTCGCGGCGAACGAGAGCACCGACAGGATCAGCGCGTGGACGCCCACGTAGAGCCGGGTGTGCGGCAGGAACCAGAGAAAGAGCCCGGCGGCGAACAGCGCCACCCCGATGCCGATCGCGGCGAGGCCCCCCAGCCCCAGGCTGATCAGCACGGTCAGCGGGGACAGCGGCACGGCGACCAGCTCCGCGCCGGCCAGGAGCAGCAGCAGCCCGGCCCAGAAGGGGCGGGTCCGCCGCCAACGGCGCAGGGCCGCCCGCCACTCGGCCGCGGAGCGGCGGTCCCGCCACCCCGGCCGTGCCCTCAGAAGCACGCCGGTCCGTCCAGCTTCACATTCAGCTTGAGACCCTTGAGCCGGAAGTTGCCGCCCGTCGCCGACCAGGCGTGCGACTTCACCCCGGCCACCGAGATGTCCCCGGCCTGGAGGCCGAACGCCCCCGCCTCGCCCTTGACCCCGCGCACCGCGTCGAGCGTGGAGGCGTCCCGGCCGATCTGCGCGGTGCCGAAGCGGGCGTCGCCGACGAGGTCCTCGCCGTCGATCACCAGATCGGTCGCGGTGACCTGGCCCGCGGGCCCGCCGGCCGTCAGCTTGAACACGACCGTCCCCAGCGGGGTCTTCACCCGCGCGGCCTGGCAGATGTCGGCCAGGGCGGCGTCACCGATGCCCAGCAGGGCGACCGGGTGCCCCTTGCCGTCGACGGACCGGTCGACCTGGACGTACGAGGCCAGGCCCTTGCTCTCCAACTTGCTGGAGGCCACCTGGAAGTTGGTGCCCGAGACCGCGAAGGAGGCCGCCAGCGCGCCCTGGGCCATCACCCCGGCCAGCACGCCGACGGCCAGTACGGCGGGCGTCGCCACGACCGCGACCCTCTTCCATGCCGTTCTGCCTTCCGGCAGGCTCCGGTTGCCTTCGCTCACGGTGTTCTCCCCGGGTGCAGCGGATCGACCGGCCGCGCGCCGCGCGGCCGCTGACATGTGCGGATGCGCAAGGAGTGCGAGGGAGTGCGAGAACCGCCCGAGGGGCGGCGGAGCAGTGGAGCGGTGGAGCGCTGAGCAGTGGAGCGCTGAAGCAGTGGAGCGGTGGAACGATGAAACGGCGAAGCGGTGGTGAAACGGGAAAAGCGCCGGCGGACGGGCGCTCGGACGCGCGAATCGGCGGCCGGGAGCCCTCTGTCATACTGCGAACGTCCGGCGGTAGTGGGAGACTAGGGCCGAATTTGAATAATAGTCAACAGCGCGGCGCCGCCCCGGCGCGCACCGCGCGCGGCGGCGAGCGCTCCCGGGCTCGCCGGGCCGAACTGATAGCGATCGGGCGGAAGTTGTTCGCCGACACGTCCTACGACGCGCTGTCCATGGACGACATCGCCCGGCACGCCGGGGTCGCCAAGGGGTTGATCTACTACTACTTCGCCAACAAGCGCGGCTACTACCTCGCGATCATCGAGGACGCGGTGACCGAACTCGTGGCACGCGCCGACGGCGGCCGGGAGCTGCCCCGCACCGAACGCGTGCAGCGCACCGTCGACGGCTATCTGCGCTACGCCCAGCACCACCAGGCGGCCTACCGGGCCATCGTCGCCGGCGGCGTGGGCTTCGACGCCGAGGTGCACGCCCTGCGCGACGGGGTCCGCGAGCGGCTGCTCGGCTCGATCGCCGAGGGCGCCTACGGCCGCCGGGACATCCCGCCCGTCGCCCGTACGGCGCTGATCGGCTGGATGAGCTGTGTGGAGGGCGCCACACTGGACTGGCTCGGCCGGGGCGAGCCGGCCCGGGAGACCGTGGTGGCGCTGCTGGTGCGCCTGCTGCGGGAAACACTGCGCGCCGTCGAGGACTTCGACCCGAGCTGCCCGGCCCCGCCGCCCGACGCCTGACCGCTGCCCGCGCGCGACCTCCGCCGCCCGCCCGGCGCCGTACGCCGCCCGACGCGCCGGGACGCCCCCCGGCGCCGGCCGGAGGGCGTCCCGCGAGGTCACGCCGCGCAGTCACGCCGCGAGGTCACGGCGCGTGGTGACGGTCCGTCATCCGCGACCCGTCAGCGAATGGCCCGGATGAGCTCGCCGTTCGCCGTGTCGCCGCTCAGCTCCCAGAAGAAGGTGCCGGCCAGGCCCTGCTGGTCCTTGTAGGCCATTTTCCCGCCGATCGTGGCCGGGGTGTCATAGCTCCACCACTGGTTGCCGCAGTGGGCGTACGCGGTCCCGGCGACGGTCCCGTTGGCCGGGCAGCGGTTCTTGAGCACCTTGTAGTCCTCGAACCCCGCCTCGTACGTGCCCGGCGCCGCGCCGGTGGCCGTGCCGCCGGGGGCCGACTGGGTCACCCCGGTCCAGCCGCGGCCGTAGAAGCCGATGCCCAGCAGCAGCTTGTCCGCCGGGACGCCCATGGCCTTGAGCTTCTGGATGGTGGCGTCGGTGTTGAAGCCCTGCTGCGGAATGCCCGGGTAGGACGTCAGCGGGGAGTGCGGGGCGGTGGGGCCCTGGGCCGCCCAGGCGCCGAAGTAGTCGTACGTCATCGGCATCAGCCAGTCCGCGTACCGGGCCGCGCCCGCGTAGTCCGCCTTCTCCAGCCGGCCGCCGGGGGAGGCGTCGGCGGTGATCGCCGCGGTCACGAGGTTGTTGGCGCCGAAGCGCGAGCGCAGCGCCGACATCAGCTCCCGGAAGGCGTGCGGGCCGCTGCTGTCGCAGGTCAGGCCGCAGGCGTTGGGGTACTCCCAGTCGATGTCGATGCCGTCGAAGACGTCCTTCCAGCGCGGGTCCTCGACGAGCTTGTAGCAGGAGTCGGCGAACGCGGCGGGGTTGCGGGCGGCTTCGCCGAAGCCCCCGGACCAGGTCCAGCCGCCGAACGACCAGACGACCTTGAGGTGCGGGTACTGCTTCTTGAGCTTGCGCAACTGGTTGAAGTTGCCGCGCAGCGCGCCGGCGTCCCAGCTGTCGGGGTAGCCGTCGACGCTGGCGTTCGCGTCGTAGAACTTGTCGTAGTCGGCGTAGGCGTCGCCGATCTGGCACTTGCCGCCGCTGACGTTGCCGAAGGCGTAGTTGATGTGGGTCAGCTTGCTCGCCGAGCCGGAGGTCGCGATGTTCTTGACGTGGTAGTTCCGCTGGTAGACGCCCCACTGGGCGAAGTAGCCGATCACCTTGCCGCCGGCGGCGCTCTCGGCGGGAGCGGCCGGCGCTCCCGGTGCGGCCGGTGCGGCCTGTGAGGTCGAGGCGCCCCGTGCGGCCGGCGCGTTCTGCGGGGCCGGGGAGCCCGCCGCGGCGGGGACGGCCGCCAGCAGGGTCGCGGTGAGCCCGGCCGCGCAGGCGGCGGCGAGGGCGGCCGGAAGCGCCCGTATCCGGGAGCGGCGGTGTGGGACGGTCCGATGTGGCTGGGGCATGGAATCTCCTCGGTGGGGGTGGGACGAGGGACGGGCATGCGACGTCACGGCCCAGCGCTTTGACATGAACGCGCAGAGGGTTGGCGAAACCGTAGAAGGACTAGACCATCGCGTCAATGGTTCGGACCAATCTCCGGCAGGTCCGCTGCGGCGGGCCCCCGAAGCGATGCCGGAGCCGCCCTCCGAGCCGTACGAGCCCGAGCCGGGGCCGTACCGGAGCCGTACGGACTCGCACCGGAGCCGCCCCGAAGCCGTACGGACTCGCACCGATGTCGCGTCCGGGTCGCACCGCGGCCGTGCCGGAGCCCTGCCGACCGGGCTCGACCAGTGACGGAGCGCCGCTGATCGGGCATACTCAAGCCGCCACAGCCGCTGGTCAGCCCCATCCGCGACCCGGAGAGGCAGCATCGGCTCAGCAGCACCAGGTCGGCGGGCGCGACACCACCCTCAGCGCGCGACCGCCGCAGCGCCCGACAGGGAGGAGAGCGCCCGTCATGACCGACCGCGCCCCGCAGACGGCGGTGGACCGCCAACTGCCCACCGAGGAAGCCCGGGACCTGTTCGTCCTGGTCCGTGAGCTGGCCCAGCGCGAGATCGCCCCCCGGGCGGCCGAGGAGGAGGACGCCGGCACCTTCCCCCGGGAGACCTTCACCCTGCTGTCCCGCTCGGGCCTGCTGGGTCTGCCGTACGACGAGGAGCACGGCGGCGGCCAACAGCCCTACGAGGTCTACCTCCAGGTGCTGGAGGAGCTCGCCGCCGCCCGGCTCACCGTGGGCCTCGGCGTCAGCGTCCACACCCTCGCCTGTCACGCGCTCGCCACCTACGGCACCAAGGAGCAGCGCACCGAGTTCCTCCCGGACATGCTCGGCGGCGGCCTGCTCGGCGCGTACTGCCTCTCCGAGCCCTCCTCGGGGTCGGACGCCGCCTCCCTGCGCACCCGCGCCGTGCGGGACGGCGAGGACTGGGTGATCACCGGAACCAAGGCATGGATCACCCACGGCGGGGTCGCCGACTTCTACACCGTGCTCGCCCGCACCGGAGGGGAGGGACCGCGCGGCATCACGGCCTTCCTCGTGCCCGGTGACGCCGAGGGGCTCACCGCCGCCCCGCCCGAGCGCAAGATGGGCATGAAGGGGTCACCCACCGCCCAACTCCACTTCGACGGCGTACGGGTGCCCGACCTCCGCCGCCTCGGCGACGAGGGCCAGGGCTTCGCCATCGCCCTCTCCGCGCTCGACTCCGGCCGGCTCGGCATCGCCGCCTGCGCCATCGGGGTCGCCCAGGCCGCCCTGGACGAGGCCCTGCGCTACACCACCGAGCGGCGGCAGTTCGGCCGGCCGATCTCCGACTTCCAGGGTCTGCGGTTCATGCTCGCCGACATGGCCACGCGGATCACCGCCGGCCGCGCCCTCTATCTGTCGGCGGCCCGGCTGCGCGACGCCGGCCGGCCCTTCTCCCACCAGGCCGCCATGGCCAAGCTGTTCTGCACCGACACGGCGATGAGCGTCACCACCGACGCCGTGCAACTGCTGGGCGGCTACGGCTACACCGCGGACTTCCCGGTGGAGCGGTTCATGCGGGAGGCGAAGGTGCTGCAGATCGTCGAGGGCACCAACCAGATCCAGCGGATGGTCGTCGCCCGCCATCTCCTCGGGCCCGAGAAGCACTGACCTTCGGCCGCCGGCGCGGCGGTCGAAGCATTGACGGGGCCCGCCGGCGCGGTGCTCGCGGCACTGACCGGGCCGGAGGGCGGAGCGACCTCCGCCGGGGCGCCGCGGCCGAACGAGCGAGGGGTTCGCCCCGGGGGCGGGCCCCCGGGGCGAACCCCCCTCGTCCTCGGCTCCTGGGCCGTCAGGCTCAGGCGTCTTCCCGGGCCCGGCCGCGGCGGCGGCGCGGCACGGGGAACGGGCGCTTGATCGGGCGCGAGCCCGGCCCGCCCACGTGGGAGAACGGCTGGGTCCGCCAGTCCAGCCCCTCGGGCAGGGTCAGCAGCAGCGCGGCGTCCTGCTCCTGGGCGTCGGCCGAGTCGTCCGCGGGCGAGGCGTCCGCGACCGTGCGCCCGCTCCCGGGGCACACGGTGAGGCCGAACGGGTTCCAGGGCGTGGGGCAGAGCGCGTGCTCGGGGAGCACGTCCTCGTCGGCGAGCAGCGCGATGGGCCGCGCGCAGTCCGGGCACACCACCCGGAAGATCTCGTACAGCTCGTAGACCTCGTAGGCACTGTCCTCGTCCGGGTCGCCGGGCTCGTCGGCGGCGCCGTCCGGCTCGAACTCCGGGCCCGCCGACACGGGCTGAACTGTGTCCTCGTGACTGGGGCGCTTCAGGCTACGCATGGTGTTTCTCCCCCTCGGGTGGGCCGACCAGGGACCGCGGCCTCGACCACAGCAAGCATTTCCCGCGCCGTCCCCGAGGTAATCGCACGACTCTCCGCGAGCGGAGGTGAAACATGTGGCATTCGTCACACGCGGCTCGTGAAACGCTCCCGAACCGCCCCCGGCCGTGCCGGTGTGCTCCCGGCGCAGTGGTGCGGCCGTCAGGTGTGCCAAGAGGACGGGCGCGCTGTAGGTTGATCCGCTGTGGAGGAATTGGACCGGCAGATCGTGGAATTGCTCGTCAAGGACGGGCGGATGAGCTACACCGACCTGGGCAAGGCCACCGGCCTGTCCACCTCGGCGGTGCATCAGCGCGTCCGCCGGCTGGAGCAGCGGGGCGTCATCCGCGGCTACGCCGCGGTCGTCGACCCCGAGGCCGTGGGGCTGCCGCTCACCGCGTTCATCTCCGTCAAACCGTTCGACCCCAGCGCGCCCGACGACATCGCCGAGCGGCTCGCCGACGTGCCCGAGATCGAGGCCTGTCACAGCGTCGCGGGCGACGAGAACTACATCCTCAAGGTGCGCGTGGCCACCCCGCTGGAGCTGGAGCACCTGCTCTCCCGCATCCGCAGCCTGGCCGGGGTCTCCACCCGGACCACGGTGGTGCTCTCCACGCCCTACGAGGCCCGCCCGCCCCGCGTCTGAGACGGCCTCGGCGGAACCGGTCCGCGGCTCACGTCCGGAGCCGGTCCCCGGCCGACCTCCGGAACCGGTCGTGGGCCGCGCCCGCGCGGCCCCTTCGGCACCCCGCGTGCGGGCCGGCCCGGCGCGGGCGCGAAACTAAGGGCGTGCCGAGCCGTCGGGCCCCTCTCACCGGTCTTCCGGCTTCTCCGGTCCTTCCGGTCCCGGGCGCGACCGGCCTCTCCGGTCCTCCCGGCCCCGGGCGCGGAGCGGCACACGACGAACACCGGCCCGACACCGCGAGGCGATCAGCAGTGACCGACCCGACCCCACCGACCCCCCTCCCGACGACCGACGCGGATCTCGCCGACCGCACGGTGCTGCTGCGCGGCGGCACCGTGCACAGCCCGGCCGACCCCTTCGCCACCGCCATGGTCGTCGAGCGGGGCGCCGTCGCCTGGGTCGGCTCCGAGGGCGCGGCCGACGCCTTCGCCGACGGCGTCGACGAGGTCGTCCACCTCGACGGCGCCCTGGTCACCCCCGCCTTCACCGACGCGCATGTGCACACCACCGCCACCGGCCTCGCGCTCACCGGACTCGACCTCGCCGGCACCCGCACCCTGACCGAGGCCCTGGACCGGGTCCGCGCCCACGCCGCCGCCCACCCCGCCGACCGGGTGCTCCTCGGCCACGGCTGGGACGCCACCCGCTGGCCCGAGAACCGGCCCCCCTCCCGCGCGGAGCTGGACGCGGCGACCGGCGGCCGCCCCCTCTACCTCAGCCGGGTGGACGTGCACTCGGCCGTGGTCAGCGGCGCCCTGCTCGACCTCGTACCCGCCCTGGCCGGCCACCCCGACCGGCCGCTCACCGGCGACGCCCACCACGCGGCGCGGCGCGCCGCGTACGCCGCCGTCACCCCCGCGCCGCGCGCCGACGCCCAGCGCGCCGCGCTGCGCCACGCCGCCTCCCTCGGCATCGGCACCGTCCACGAGTGCGCCGGCCCCGAGATCTCCGGCGCCGACGACCTCACCGATCTGCTGGCCCTGGCCGCGCGCGAGAGCGGCCCCCGCGTCTTCGGCTACTGGGCGGAAGCGGTCACCGGCCCCGGCGACGCGGACCGGGTGCGCGCCCTCGGCGCGCTCGGCGCGGCCGGCGACCTCTTCGTCGACGGCTCCCTCGGCTCGCACACCGCGTGCCTGCGCGAGCCCTACGCCGACGCCCCGCACCACGGCACCGCCCACCTGGACGCCGCCGCGATCGCCGCCCATGTCACGGCGTGCACGGAGGCGGGGCTCCAGGCCGGCTTCCACGCCATCGGCGACGCGGCGGTCACGGCCGTCGTCGAGGGGGTGCGCGCCGCGGCCGAGAAGGTCGGGCTCGCCCGGGTGCGCGCCGCCCGCCACCGCGTCGAACACGCCGAGATGCTCACCCCCGAGACCGTCGCGGCCTTCGCCGAACTCGCCCTCACCGCCTCCGTGCAGCCCGCCTTCGACGCCGCGTGGGGCGGCGACGACGGCATGTACGCCCGGCGCCTGGGCGTGGCGCGGGCCCGCACCCTCAACCCGTACGCCGCCCTGCTGCGCGCCGGGGTGCCGCTGGCCCTCGGCTCCGACAGCCCCGTGACCCCCCTCGACCCCTGGGGCACGGTCCGCGCCGCCGCCTTCCACCGGACCGCCGAGCACCGGATCTCCGTGCGTGCCGCGTTCACCGCCCACACCCGCGGCGGCTGGCGCGCCGTGGGCCGGGACGACGCCGGCGTGCTGGTCCCCGGCGCCCCCGCCGACTACGCCGTCTGGCGGACCGGCGACCTCGTCGTGCAGGCGCCGGACGACCGCGTCGCGCGCTGGTCCACCGACCCCCGCTCGGGCACCCCGGGCCTGCCCGACCTCACCCCCGGCCACCCGCTGCCGGTCTGTCTGCGCACCGTGGTGGGCGGGCGCACGGTCTTCGCACGGCCGAACGAGTGACGTACCGGGGTGGCGCGCACCCGGTCGGCGCCGGCGGCCCGGCGCGCCACCTGCGGATCTTCCCCGTCGATCGCGCGGAACGGAGAATTCCCGCAGGTCGTACGGCTGTTGACAGGAAGCGGTCGGCGGCCGGTAGGTTCGGCCGGGTCCACCACGGGACGTCCGGCCGCCGCACACCTCCCGCAGTCGTCGAACGCCGCTGGGCCATGGGGTGGCGCGCCGCACGGCGCCCCAGCACCGGGAGCCAGGTCCAGCGCGCGCGCCACGGGGGCGAGGGAAGGCAGTGGCCCGGCCGGCAGGTGCGACCCGGGAGGGGCCCGGATGCTCAGTAGACAACGGCTCTCGGTCGACCCGCAGCCAGCGGGTCCCAGGTCGGCCCGAAGAGCGCCGGGCCCCGGTTCCGTTCCCGGCCCACCGGCCCCCGCCCGACCGGGTGGCGGCGGCCGGGAGAACCTCCCGGCGCGGGGCGACACGGCCCGTGCCGACCGCGTCGGCGCAGGTCCGGACCGGTCGCTCGCTATGGTGGGGCTTTCGTCCCGCACCGCCGCGATGCGGTACGACGGGCGAGGGCGAACGAACGAGAAGGGGCAGCAGTGAACGACGGCGGTCAAAGGCAGTACGGTCCGCTCGGCACGACCTTGGTGATCATTCCGACCTACAACGAGGCGGAGAACATCAGGCCGATCGTGGCCAGGGTCAGGGCGGCGGTGCCCGACGCGCACATCCTCATCGCCGACGACAACAGCCCCGACGGCACCGGCAAGGCCGCCGACGAGCTCGCCGCCCAGGACGATCACGTCCACGTCCTGCACCGCAAGGGCAAGGAGGGACTGGGCGCCGCCTATCTCGCGGGCTTCCGCTGGGGCATCGAGCACGACTACGGCGTCCTCGTCGAGATGGACGCCGACGGCTCCCACCAGCCGGAGGAACTGCCCCGGCTGCTGACCGCGCTCAAGGGCGCCGACCTCGTTCTCGGGTCGCGCTGGGTGCCCGGCGGCCGGGTGGTGAACTGGCCCAAGTCCCGCGAGTTCATCTCCCGCGGCGGCAGCCTCTACTCGCGCCTGGCCCTCGACCTGCCGCTGCGCGACATCACGGGCGGCTACCGCGCCTTCCGCCGGGAGACCCTCGAGGGCCTCGGGCTGGAGGACGTCGCGTCCCAGGGCTACTGCTTCCAGGTCGACCTCGCCCGGCGCGCGATCACGGCCGGCTACCACGTCGTCGAGGTGCCCATCACCTTCGTCGAGCGGGAGCTCGGCGACTCCAAGATGAGCCGCGACATCCTCGTGGAGGCGCTGTGGCGGGTGACCGCCTGGGGTGTGGGATCGCGGGTCGAGCGGGTGCTGGGCCGCGCCAAGGGCGCCGGGCACGGGGACGCCCGGGGCGGCGGCCGGGCCCGGTCCGGCGGCCGGACCGAGGGCAGCGGTCAGGCCCAGGGCGGCGGCGAGGGCAGCGCTCAGGCCCAGGCCCAGGGCGGCGGTGCGGCCCAGGGCGGCGCCGAGGGCAGCGCTCAGGCCAGGAGCGGCGGCAAGGCCAAGGGCGGCGGCGGAGCCAAGCCCGCCGGCCAGGGCAAGGACAAGGGCCTAGGCGAGCAGACTCCCGTCGATTCGTGACAGCAGCTCGGCGGGCCCCTCGTACACCGCGACGGCGCCCGCCTCGAGCAGTTCCGCCCGGGACACGCCGCCGGTGAGCACCCCCAGGCAGGGCACGCCGGCCCGCTCGCAGGCCGTCACGTCCCACACCGTGTCACCGACGAAGACCGAGGCGTCCGGCTGGGCGCCGGCCTGCTCCAGGGCCCGCCGTACGAGGTCGGGGGCGGGCTTGGACGCCCCCACGTCGTCGGAGCTGGTGACCGCCGAGACCGCCTCGTGCGCCCCGACCGCGTTGCGCATCACCTCCAGTTCCTGGCCGTGCGCGGAGCTGGCGAGCACCACCGTCCAGCCGCGGTCGGCACAGGCGCGGAGCAGATCCGCGGCGCCCTCCAGCGGCGCCAGCCGGGTCCAGTACTCGGCGTAGAGGGTCCGGTGCGCGGCACTGATCGCCTCTGCCTCGGCCGCGTCGGGCCGCCCGCCCAGCACATGGCCGATCAGGTGGTCGGAGCCCATGCCGACGGCCCGGTGGATCGAGGCCATCGACACCCGGCGACCCGCTTGGCGCATCGCCTCCCACCAGGCGACCGTGTGCAGGTACGTGCTGTCGACCAGGGTGCCGTCGACATCGAAAACCGCTGCTCCGCGCCGTGCCATGGGGTCCTCCAGGTTTGCCTTCGCGACTGACGGGAATTCCGCACCTATGGTGCAAATTGGATACACGATGCTCACCGAACAGGCGGGACCGCGCGAGCTCGTCGAGCATGTCGTGGCCGCGGAACGGGTCGGCTTCGACTTCTCCGTCACCTCGGATCACTACTCTCCCTGGCTCGCTTCCCAAGGTCACTCGCCCTATGCCTGGAGCGTCCTGGGCGCGGCCGCGCAGGCCACCTCGCGCATCCCGCTGATGACGTACGTGACCTGCCCGACGTTCCGCTACCACCCGGCGGTCGTCGCCCAGAAGGCCGCCACCGTGCAGCTGCTCTCCGAGGGCCGCTTCCGCCTCGGTCTGGGGTCGGGGGAGAACCTCAACGAGCACATCATCGGCGGCGGCTGGCCGTCCGCGGATGTGCGCCAGGAGATGTTCGAGGAGGCGGTGTCCATCATCAGGGCGCTCTTCGAGGGCGGTTATGTGAACCACCACGGCCCGCACTACGACGTGGACTCCGCCAAGCTCTGGGACCTGCCGGACGAGCCGCCGCCCATCGGGATCGCCGTCTCGGGCGAGCAGTCCTGCGAGATCGCGGGCCGCCTCGCGGATCTGGTGATCGCCACGGAGCCCCGCCCCGAGCTGGTCCAGTCCTTCGAGCGGCACGGCGGCGCGGGCAAGCCGCGCGTCGGACAGGTCCCGGTCTGCTACGACCCGGACCGGGACGCCGCGGTGCGGCGCGCGCACGAGCAGTTCCGCTGGTTCGGCGGCGGCTGGAAGGTCAACGCCGAGCTCCCCGGCCCCACCTCGTTCGCCGCCGCGACCCAGTTCGTCCGGCCCGAGGACGTCGCCGAGGCCATCCCCTGCGGTGACGACGTCTCCCGCTACGTCGAGTCCGTCCGGGAGTTCATCAAGGCCGGCTTCACCGAGGTGGCGCTGGTCCAGATCGGCGGCGAGAGCCAGCACGCCTTCCTGGAGTGGGCCGGCAGCACGCTGCTGCCGGCGCTGCGGGAGCTGTCTCCCTCCGACGACTGACGCCGGCGCCCCGGCCGCCCGGCCACGCGTCGCCCCCGCCACCAGCCCCACACCCCGCTGTCCTGCTCGTGGTCCAGCGCCCAGTCCAGGCACTGGTCGCGCACCGGGCACCGGCGGCACACCGCCTTCGCGGCCGCCACCGTCATCACGGCGGGGCCCGAGGTGCCGATGGGGAAGAAAAGGTCAGGGTCCTCGTAGCGGCAGGCGGCACTCTGGCGCCAGTCCATGGGTCCACTCCGTTCCGTCGCGCAACGCTCTCGGACGCCTCGATTCCGCGCCGTTCCCTCGCGCGTCGATGTCGCGCCCCTATCGGGCCTGGGGACCGTGGATCGATCCCTTCCGCTGCTCGCGTACCCGCACCCCGGGCCACGATGCGCGGACCGGCCGTCGAAGAGGCGCCCTCTTCGACGACCCGGCGCGGCCCCGGGGCCCGGTTTCCCGGCCCGGCCAGGCACACTTGGGGACATGACCACCGGCGCACCGCACCCGACCCCGTCCCGCAATCGCCCCCGCCGCTCGCGCGCCCGCACCCTGGTGCCCCTGGGCATCGTGGCCTGGGTGGTGCTGGAGGTCTGGCTGCTGAGCCTCGTCGCCGACGCGGCCGGCGGGCTGACGGTCTTCCTGCTGCTGCTCGCCGGCGTGGTGCTGGGCGCGATCGCCATCAAGCGGGCCGGCCGGCGGGCCTGGCGCGGGCTGACGGCGAACCTCCAGCGGGCGCAGGGCGCGGCGGCCGCCCGCCCCGGAGGCCACGGGGACCGGGAGGACGCCGGCGTCGGCGGGGCGCCCGCCTCCGGCTCCGAGAGCGGCGGCACCACCCTGCCGATGCTCGGCGGACTGCTGCTCATGGTGCCCGGACTGCTCTCGGACGTGGCCGGGCTGCTGTGCCTGTTCCCGCCCACGCGGGCGCTGCTGCGGCGCCGGGTGGAGCGGTCGCTGGAGCGCAGGATGCGCGCGGCCGCCCCCGGCGGCCTGGAGGACGTCCTTCAGCAGGCGCGCATCCACCGCCCGGACGGCAAGGTGGTGCCGGGCGAGGTCGTCCGCGACGAGGAGCGCGGCGGAGGGCAGGGCGGGGCGCATGGCGGCGGCGCGGGCCCCCTCGACCGGCGGTGAGCCGGCCGGCGGCGGGCGCGGTGGGTGTGCGCCTCGATGCGCGCCTGGGTGCGCGCGCTGAGCATGCGCGCCGCCGAGTGCGCGTGCGCGCCCCGTGAGCGGAACGTCACGGAAAAACGACGAGGTGGGGTCGGGACTCCTGGAAAGGAAGTCCCGACCCCACCTCGTCGTGTCAGCGTGGAGCGACCCCGCAGGGGGTCACGCGGACTTGCGGTTGTCCCGCGGATGCACGGCGATGTTCATGGCACCGGAGCGCAGGACCGCCAGCCGTTCGGCCAGCACCTCCTCCAGCTCCTCGCGGGTGCGCCGCTCCATGAGCATGTCCCAATGCGTACGCGCGGGCTTGCCCTTCTTCTCCTCGGGGCCTTCGCCATCCACCAGGAGTGCCTGGGCGCCGCAGGCCCTGCACTCCCACTCCGGCGGAATTTCCGCCTCGACCGAGAACGGCATCTCAAATCGATGTCCGTTCTGGCATGCGTACTCCACCGCCTGGCGCGGGGCCAGATCGATGCCGCGGTCGGTCTCGTAGCTGGTAACCACGAGTCGCGTACCGCGGAGAGCTCGCTCACTCATGAATCGTGCCTCCCGGGCTTCTCGCCCACAGGACAGGTGTCGCTGTCGTCGTCATCCGGTCAACGTCCGGTGGGCGGTGAAGATTCCCGATCCGGGACATGCGTCGCCCGTCGTGCCGCCCCTTGTTGTACCCACCAGCGCCCGGTTTGTCACATCTGACAGCAGATGTCACCCAGCGTTCAAGTTTCTTTAGCGCGCAGTAACGGTCAACCCGGCGGGTCAAGGGCGTACACTACCGGCCCGCGCGCACAACCCCTAAATCGGCCCTCCCGGGGCGGTCTTCGGCCGGGCTCACACCCGCCGCGGCACCGGGTTCCCGGCGGCCGCCACCGCACGCCGCACCGGCACCCGGGCCAGCAGCACGAAGCCCACGATGAAAAAGATCACCAGGGAGACGATGGCGTCGCGGTAGCTGCCGGTGAGCTGATAGGCGAGGCCGAACAGGAGCGGGCCCAGCCAGCTGGTGCCGCGGTCGCTCAGCTCGTACGCGGAGAAGTACTCCGCCTCCTTGCCGGGCGGCACCAGGTGCGAGAAGAGCGACCGGGACAGCGCCTGGCTGCCGCCCAGCACCAGGCCGATCGCCGCCGCGAGGGCGAAGAACCACACCGGCGCGCCGGCGGGCAGGAAGTACCCCGCCCCGACGGTCAGCGTCCAGGCCACCAGCGCGCCCAGGATCGTGCGCTTCGCGCCGTGGCGCCGCGCCAGCCGGCCCATGCCCAGCGCCCCGACCACGGCCAGCACCTGCACGAGCAGGATCGCCACGATCAGCGTCGTCTGGTCGAGCCCCAGCTCCTGGGAGCCGAACACCGACGCCTGCGAGATCACCGTCTGCACGCCGTCGTTGTAGACCAGATACGCCAGCAGGAACATCAGCGTCAGCGGATGGCGCCGCATGTCCTTGAGCGTCGCGGCCAGCTGCCGCCAGCCCTGGCCCAGCGAGGCCCCGCCGGCCACCGCACCGCCGCCGGTCTCCGCCCCGCCGCCGTCCCCCGGGGCGGCGGCCCCGGCGACGCGCCGGTCCCGCAGCCTGCGCAGCGGCACGAGCGTGAACGCGCCCCACCACACCCCCGCCGACGCCAGACAGAGGCGGACCGCCATCTCCTGCGACACCCCGAACGTCTCGTGGCCCGCGTACAGCCCGAGGTTCGCCACGAGCACCAGCGCCCCCGAGGCGTAGCCGAACGCCCAGCCCCGCGAGGAGACCGCGTCCCGCTCGTGCGGTTCGGCGATCTGTGGCAGGAACGCGTTGTAGAGCACCATGGAGACCGCCAGCGAGGCGTTGGCGATCACCAGCAGGACGCCCCCGAGCAGATAGCGGTCCCCGGCCAGGAAGAACATCCCGGCGGTGGCCCCCGCCCCCAGGTAGGCCGCGGCCGCCAGCAGCGGCTTCTTGCGGCCCGTACGGTCCGCGATCGCCCCGACCATCGGCATCACCAGCACGGCGAGCAGCACGGAGGCCGACACCGCGTAGGCGAAGAAGGAGCCCGCGCGCACCGGGACGCCGAGCGGATGGACGAAGCCGTCCGCGTCCGCGGCGGCCTTGGCGACCTCCGTCAGATACGGGCCCAGGAAGACCGTGAGCACGCTCGTCGAATAGACCGAGCAGGCCCAGTCGTAGAAGTACCAGCCGCGCTGCTCCCGGCGCCGCTCCGCCGTGCCCGGCGCGGGGCCGGGCGCCGGCCCGTCCGCCGTGCCGCCACCGCCCCGGTCCGTGCCCGCGCCGCCGCCGGCGGCGTCCGTGCCGCCGTGGCTCGCCGGGCCCGCGCCGCCGGAAACCGACGCTCCGGGCGTGCCCACCGTGTCCGTGCCCATGCGGGCCCCCTTCGATCCCCGTTGTCCCCGTCGCCATCGCTGTCACCGTGGCCGATGTGTCCGGCCACGAGCCGACGGGTGGGGGCGGGCGAGAGCAGCCGGGCCGGCCGTAGCCTCCCGACCGGCCGTCAGACCCAGGCACCCCGGTCGGTGAGTACCGTGCGCAGCGTGTCGATGTGATCGGTCATGATGCCATCCACGCCGAGGTCGAGCAGCGCCCGCATGCGCTCCGCCTCGTTCACCGTCCACACGTGCACCTGGAGGCCACGGGCGTGCGCGGCCCGGACGAAGGAGCGGTCGACCACCCGGATTCCCGACTGGCGCTCCGGCACCTGCACCGCCACCGCCGTGCGCCGGGCGGTGGCCGGCAGCCCGTACGCGCGCAGCCGCAGCCCCACCACCCCGCGGGTGCCGTACGAGGTCGCCAGCCGCGGCCCGGCCAGCCGCTGGGCGCGCGCCACCCGCGACTCGGAGAAGGAGCCCACGCACACCCGGTCCCAGGCGTCGGCCTTGGCGATCAGCTCCAGGAGCGGGGCCAGCGCCGCCTCGGCCTTGACGTCCACGTTCCAGCGGGCCCCGGGGAACTCCTCCAGCAGGTCCTCGAAGAGGGGCAGCGGTTCGGTGCCGCCCACCCGCGCCCGGCGCACCACGCTCCACGGCAGCGCGCCGATGCGCCCCCGGGCGTCGGTGACCCGGTCCAGGGTCGCGTCGTGGAAGGCGACCAGCGCGCCGTCCGCGGTGGCGTGCACATCCGTCTCCAGATAGCGGTAGCCGGCGGCCACCGCGCGGCCGAAGGCGGCGACGGTGTTCTCCAGGCCGTCCGCGGCCCCGCCCCGGTGGGCGAAGGCGAGCGGCGCGGGATGGTCGAGGAAGGGGTGGCGGGGGCGGGGGATCGGTGTCACCCGGGAAGTATCGCCTGCCCGGCGCCGGCCCGTTCGGCGCCCGGCCCGTCGTGGGTGGCCTGCTCACCGTGGCCGCCCGGCCCGTCGTGGGGAGCCTGCCCGCCGTGGCCGCCCGGTCCGCCGCGCGCGACCGGCGGACGGGCCGCGTCCGCCCCGGGGATCGCGAAGACCCGCAGGAACACCTGCGACAGCGGGCCGATGCTCAGCGCGTACACGACCGTGCCCACGCCCACCGAGCCGCCCAGCAGGAAGCCGGCCGCCAGCACCGCGACCTCCAGGCCGGTCCGCGCCAGGCGGATCGAGACCCCGGTGCGCCGGTGCAGCCCGGTCATCAGCCCGTCGCGCGGGCCGGGGCCGAAGCGGGCCGAGATGTACAGACCGGTGGCGACCCCGCTGAGCACCACGGACAGAGCCAGCAGCGGCACGCGCGCCGCCAGGGCCGGCACCGTCGGCAGCAGGGCCAGGGTGGCGTCCATGGAGGCGCCCACCAGCACCACGTTCGAGACGGTCCCCAGGCCGGGGCGCTGGCGCAGCGGAATCCACAGCAGCAGCACCGCCGCGCCGACCAGGATCGAGATCGCGCCGATCGACAGCCCGGTGTGCTCCGCGAGGCCCTGGTGGAAGACGTCCCACGGGTCGAGCCCCAGATCGGCGCGGACCATCAGCGCGGCACTGGCCCCGTAGAGCACCAGCCCGCCGTAGAGCTGGAGGAGGCGCCGGGGCAGTCGGCGGGCGGGCTCCGGTGGCACGGGAGTACCCGGCCCGGCGGGTCCGGCGGATTCGACAACGGCGGAGGGGTCGGGTCCGGCGGATTCGGCGGCGGTGGCGGTGGACGGGTGCGGTCCGGCGGGGTCGCCGGACAGGGGACCGGTCGGTGCGGACAAGGTCGTGCCCCCTCGGGGTGGTCGTAGTGGCCTGACTCGTGACACCCTGTGGCCTGTCAGAGGTGATGATCCAGAGCCAATTCCCGAAAGGTGGACCGCTGAAATGGGTCAGTGGACCTCCACGGTCGGTGCCGCGCAGCTCGCCCGGCAACTCGGCAGCCGCCAGGGCCCCTTCCGCGACGGAGCCGCGGGCGGCCGGCGGGTGCCCGCCTATCGATCGCTCGCCGACAGCGTGCGGCTGCTGGTCCTCGAGGGACACGTCCCGGTGGCCGCCCGGCTCCCCGCCGAGCGGGAGCTGGCCGCGGCGCTCGCCGTCAGCCGGACCACCGTCGCCGCCGCCTACGAGGCCCTGCGCGGCGAGGGGTTCCTCGAATCCCGGCGCGGCGCGGGCAGCTGGACGGCGGTCCCCGCGGGCAGCCCGCTGCCGACCCGGGCCCTGCACCCCCTGCCGCCCGAGGCCGCCGGCACCATGATCGACCTCGGCTGCGCCGCCCTGCCGGCCCCCGAGCCCTGGCTGAGCCGCGCCTTCCGCGCCGCCCTCGACGAACTGCCGCCCTACGCTCACACCCACGGCGACTACCCGGCCGGCCTGCCCGTGCTGCGGCAGGCGCTCGCCGACCGCTACACCGCGCGCGGCGTCCCCACCATGCCCGAACAGATCATGGTCACCACGGGGGCGATGGGGGCGGTCGCCGCCATCTGCCGGCTCTTCGCCGGGCGCGGCGAGCGCATCGCCGTCGAGGCGCCCTCCTACGCCAATGTGCTCCAGCTGATGCGGGAGGCCGGCGCCCGGCTGGTCCCGGTCGCCATGGCCGACGGCCTCGCCGGCTGGGACCTCCCCGCCTGGCGGCAGGTGCTGCGGGACGCGGCGCCGCGCATGGCGTACGCGATCGCCGACTTCCACAACCCCACCGGCGCGCTGGCCGACGAGGGCCAGCCCCGGCAGCTCGTGGAGGCCGCCCGCGCCGCGGGCACGGTGCTCGTCGTGGACGAGACCATGGCCGACCTCGTGCTCGACGAGGGCGTCGAGATGCCCCCGCCCGCCTGCGCGTTCGACCCCGCCGGCGGCACGGTCGTCACCATCGGTTCCGCGAGCAAGGCGTTCTGGGCGGGGCTGCGCATGGGCTGGGTCCGCGCCGCGCCCGACGTCATCCGCAGCCTCGTGGCCGCCCGCGCCTACGCCGACCTCGGCTCACCCGTCCTCGAACAGCTCGCCGTCACCTGGCTGTTGGGCGGGGAGGGCTGGGCCGCGGCCGCCGACGTCCGGCGCGACCAGGCCAGGAGCAACCGGGACGCGCTGGTCGCCGCGGTCCGGCGGCACCTGCCCGACTGGGAGTTCGCCGTGCCGCACGGCGGGCTCACGCTGTGGGCCCGCACCGGAGGGCTCTCCGGCTCCCGGATCGCGGAGGCGGGCGAACGGCTGGGGGTGCGGGTGCCCTCGGGGCCGCGGTTCGGCGTGGACGGCGCGTTCGAGGGCTTCGTACGGCTGCCGTTCACGGTCGGCGGGGCGGTCGCCGACACGGCCGCCGCCCGCCTGGCGGCGGCGGCCCGGCTGGTCGAGTCCGGCTCACCGGCGGGCGTGGACACCCCCCGCACGTTCGTGGCCTGACGCCCCCAGGGGCCTGACGCTCCAGGGGTCCGACACCCCCAGGGGCCTGGCCCCCGGGCAGCCGGGCGCTCCTGAGCCGGGCGTCCCCAGGAAGTCGGGCCCCAGCGGGCGGACGCTCTCAGAGGTCGTACGGGACCCGGGTGGCGGTTCTCTCCGGCCTCTCGGGCCCCTCCGGCTCGTCCCAGCCCCCCGGCTCGTCCGGCCGCCCTCTCCCCGATCCGTCCTGTCTCTGTGCCAGCAGGCCCAGCACCGCCTGGCGCTCCGGCTCGCTCGTGCCGTCGTCGTACGGGTCGGGCGTCGCCGGAACCTGGAGGCGGAGGACCGGGCCGTCGCCCAGGCGGGCGTAGCCGCGGCCCGGGGGCACCTCGGGCGGCGGCGTGGTGTGCGGCGGCGCGCCCAGCACGGCGCGGATCTGCGCGGGCGTGGCCGCGCCCAGCACCACCCGGGCCCTGGTGTGCGCCCGCACGGTCTCCGACAGCGCCTCCGCGCCGTCGAACTGCTCGGCCACCACCACCGTGACGTGCACCGAGCGGCCGTGCCGCAGCGGCACCCGGAGCAGCTCCTGCGGATCGGCCCGCTCCTCCGCCGCCGCGAGCTGGCCCAGCACGCTCGGCCGGTCGACGACGATCCACATCGGCCGGCGGACGTCGTCGGGCGCTCCCTGGCCGACCTGACGGGCGCGGTGCGTGGCGATCAGCCGCCGCTCCGTCTCGTGCGACGCCCACTCCAGCGCGGCGAGCGCGCCGCTGAGCCCCGACTCGACGGCCAGGACCCCGGGGCGGCCGGTCAGGAACGCGTACTCGGCGGTCCCGCTGCCGTCGATCACCAGCACCTCGCCGTCCTGCAGGGCCTGGAGGGCGATGGAGCGCAGCAGGGTGGTGGTGCCGGAGCCGCCGTGGCCGAGCGCGAGCAGATGCGGCTCGGTGGAGCGCGGCCCGGTCCGCCAGACCACCGGCGGCACGTCCCGCACGTCGTGCCCGCGACCGTCGTCGAGCCGGGCCGGCGCGTACGGCCCCACAACGACCGGCAGGGTGCGCCGGACCGCCTCCGGGTCGGTGAAGCCCAGCACCGTCTCGCCCGGCGCGGTCACGAACCGCTGCGCCCGGATGTCCGCGGGCAGCGCCTCCAGCACGACCATCTCCAGCTGATTGCTCTCCTCGTCCCAGAGGAACAGATACTCGCGCCCACGCCCGCACTTGGCGGCCAGCAGCTGTTCGACCCGGGCGCGCGCCTCGGGCTCGCCGTCGGTGAAGTAGGGCGGGTAGCGCAGGACGAGCCGGGCGGGCCGACCGCTGTCGTCGAACTCGTAATCGAGGAGCGCGGCCTGCCAGTCGCCGCCGGGCGCGTAGAGCGGGGCCGGGTCCAGGGGGGAGGAGAAGTACGGCACGAGGCCCTCGTACAGCGCCTGGAGCCGCTCCTCGTCGAGGCCGGCCACGCCCCGGCCGAACCCCGTGCGGTCGCGGCCCGCCCAGGCGGCGGCCGCCATCACGGAGACGAGCGCGACCAGTGGCCCGTACGGCACGAGCGCCACCCCCACGACGCACGTCGCGGCCAGGAACAGCGCGGTGCCGCGCCGCTCCTGGGGCGTGGCCGTCCAGCGGCGCCGGCCGGCCCCCAGCAGCCGGGCCAGCCCCCGGCTGACCACGATCAGCGGGTGCAGCACATCGGCGGCGCCGTCGGCGGCGACCCGCACGAACTCGCGGCCGCGGGCGATCGGCGGGCCGGGGTCAAGGACGCTGGGCAGCAGGCGCCGGGCCATGTCGGCCTCCTGGGTCTCGCGGGGCGGGCCCGCGCCGGATTAGAACTTGATCCCGCCCAGCAGGCTGGCCAGGCTCGCGCTGCCCGCCTTGATGCTGGGGGCGATGGCCGTGCCGGCGAGGAAGAAGCCGAAGAGCGCACAGACCACGGCGTGGGACGCCTTCAGCCCGTCCTTGCGGAAGAACAGGAAGACGATGATGGCGAGCAGTACGACGCCCGAGATGGACAGCACCATGAGCTCTCTCCTGGTCGGTCGGACGGTGGGGACGGTCACCGTCGGTACCCCCAGACTCACAGCGCGCATCAAGGTATGAAAGGTGCAAATGGGTGATTGTCATGATATTCACTCGGGTGGTGCAGCCGGTCCGAACCGCTCCGCGGGCCCTCCGTGCCACGGGCTCGCGGCCGGCGCGGGGCCGGCCCGCCGGGACCGGTGGGCCTGCGCTGATCATTGCCGGGCCGGGTCCCGCTCATGTCGCCACCTCGGCAGTACGCTGGCGAATCACTCGTACGGACGCAGCCGACGCTGCCTGGGAAAGGTGGACCATCCGATGACCGCTCCGGACACTCCCGAACCGCGGACGCCGAGCCCTCCCGGACAGGGCGCCGACCCGGACGTCATCGAGCTCGCGACCAGGGTGTTCGAGATGGCGCGCACCGGGGACACGGACTCCCTCGGCGCGTACGTGGACGCCGGCGTCCCGGTCGACCTCATGAACGACCAGGGGCACTCCCTGGTCATGCTGGCCGCCTACCACGGCCACGCCGACACCGTGCGCGCGCTGCTGGCCCGGGGAGCCGACCCGGACCGGGCCAACGACCGGGGCCAGACGCCCCTGGCCGGCGCCGTCTTCAAGGGCGAGGAGGAGGTCGTACGGGCCCTGCTGGACGGAGGAGCGGACCCGGCCGCCGGCACCCCCTCGGCCCTCGACACGGCCCGGATGTTCGGCAAGACGGAGCTGGTGGAGCTCTTCGGCGGCGCGTGACCGGCGGCCGGCGGCGGGCGGCGGCCGACGGGCGGTGAAACTGACCGGCGGCGGGTGAGCGGCCCGGCCCGCCGCCGTCGGCGTCAGCGCACGAAGCGCGCCGGCTTCGTCGCCGCCCGCAGCAGGCCCTCCAGCGGGCCGTGCCGGAAGCGGCGGGACCACAGCGCCGCGAAGGCCGTCGCACCGGCCGCGAACAGGGCCACCACGTACAGCGGCGGCTGCACCCAGCGGTCGATGCCGAACGCCCGGATCGCCACGATGTGTCCGACGTACGCGGTGAGCGACATCGTGCCCACCGCCAGCACCGGGGCGAGCAGCCGGCGGCCCCGGCGCAGCGCGTCGGTCGCCGCCAGCGCCGCCACGATCAGGGTGACGGCGACCCCCATGTTGCCGATCACCTCGAACGGCGTGCCGCTGTGCGGGGAGGCCACGAGCAGCCAGGCCGGGGTGTCCGTGGGGACCACGGACTGCTCGAAGCCGGTCTCCCAGACGCCCGCGCCCCGGCCGAGCCGGCCGCCGGGGACGTGCCCGCCGGACTCGATCGCGGCCCGCGCACCGTCCCACGCGCGCACGATCAGCCAGGAGAGCCCGTAACCGGTCACCGCCAGCGCCGGCCCGGCGACGGCCAGCCGCCGCCGCAGCCGGGCGGCGGTGAGGTCGGCGCGGCCCAGCGCCAGGCCGGTGAGCACGAACGGCATCCAGGTCATGGCCGGATAGGAGCCCGACAGCAGAACGGTCAGCAGCGCGTCGCCGACCGTCGGGCCGAGCGGCACCCACGAGCCCAGGGCCTCCGCCCAGGTGCCGTGCCCGACCAGCGCGCGGGCACCGAAGGACAGCAGCGGCCCGCCGACCGCCCAGACGGCCGCCGCCACCGCCAGGGCCCTCGCCCGCAGCCGCAGGAACGGCAGCGCGAGCAGGAAGTACACCGCGTAGTAGGACAGGATCACGTCCACCGGTGAGCCGTACGCGGCCAGCGCGCCGGCCAGCGCCAGCAGTACGGCGGCCCGCAGCACGATCCGCGCCATGGCCTGCCGCCGCTCCAGGCCGGCCTTGGGCTCGCGCCGGCCGGTCATCAGCGCCAGGGAGAGCCCCGCGAGCGTGGCGAACAGCGCGGAGGCCCGGCCGTGCGACAGCTCCATCGCGGCCCCGACCGGCCCGCCGACGGACGGGTCGGGTCCCACATGGGCGGCGAACATCCCGAACACGGCCAGCGCGCGGGCCAGATCGAGGCCGATGAGCCGGTGGCCCGTGGCCGGCCGGGGCGACGGCCCCCCGGACGGCCCCTCGGGGGAGGGCGTCCCGGCCGGAGGTCTCCGGGGCGACGGCACAGCGGCCGTCCCGGCCCCGGCCGCCCCGGCGACGGTCCCTGTGGCCCCCGTCGGCTCGGGGCGCGGTGCGAGGAGTGACATGGGCACCAAGCATGCACGGCCGTGCGCGCCGAACCAACCGGGGTTCCCCGCGGGCCCGCCGTTTCAGCGCGGCCGGGCGCCGGGCCCGTACGGGGGAGCGCCTGGGCGGCGGTGCGGCGGGGCGCCGGGGCCGTACGGCGGCGGCCGGGGGTGCCGAACCGGTGTCACGCCCCTGTCGGGTCTCCGTTCAGACCGAGAGCGGGACCGGGTGCACCTCCGTCACCGGGTGGCCCGCCCGCGCGTGCACGCGCTTCACCGCCTCCTCCGACGGCGCCTCCGACAGGCAGTACACCGTCCCGGACAGCGGGTCCGCCCACGCCCGCTCGAAGTGCACGCCCTCCTCGCCCTCAAGGGCGAGGTCCGCCTTGTGCGCCGCCTTGAGCTGGTCCTCCGTGATGCCCTGCATACCGTGGTGGACGTCCATGAACTTCGTCATCGGTCCCATCTCCGCCTGGTCTCGACCGGCCTCGGTACACCTCCATCGTGCGCCCGCGCCCACGGCGCCCGCGACCGAGCGGGCCGGGCCCGCGCCCACCCCCGTACGGCCGGCCGTCACCCGATGGGCGGTGGAAGACGCCGGCGCCCCGGAACGGCCGGGACGGGCCGCCCGACCGGCGCCGGCGCGGCAGACGCGGGACGGCCCGGTCCGCCGTTCGCGCGACGCACGGGGCCGGCCGCGCGGGTGCGCCCGGCGGCCCCCCGGGTTTGCATGAGCGACGGATGTGCGACGGATGTGCGATGGATGCGCGACGGGTCCCCACGGCCCGGCGAAGGGAGCGGCGATGAAGCGGGCGGCGATCCGCCAGGGGCCCGGCCGGCGCGGCCCGGTGACGCGGGCCACCGGCGAACGGGCGCGGGCGCGCCGGACGACCGGGCCGGGAGCGCTGTGCGCGGGCCTGCTGGGCGCGCTGCTGGTGGCGCTCCCGCCGACCGCCGCCTCCGCCAGTGCCGCTCCGCCTCCGCCGCCCCCGGGCGCCGACGGCGGGGCGGCTCCCGTGACCGGCGAGCCACTGCCCCCGGCCACGGAACCGGGCGGAGAACCGGCCACGGAACCGGACGTGGAGCCGGGAACCGAAGCCGGCACGGAGCCGGGAACGGAACCCGGGCCGGACGAGGCGCTCACCCCGCCCGCCCCGGAGCCGCTGGGCCGGCCGGCGCCCGGCGGCTGGTCGAAGCCCGTGAAGCACTACGGGGTCACCGTCGCGTACGGCGTCCCGGGCGACTGGCAGGCCGGCCGCCACACGGGCGTCGACTTCGCGGTGCCGGTCGGCACCGCCGTGTACGCGGTGGGCCCGGGAAAAGTCACCCGGGCCGGCTGGGGCGGGGACTACGGGCAGATGGTGATGGTCCGGATGGACGACGGCCACTACGTCGTCTTCGCCCATCTCTCCGAGATCTCCGTCAGGGTCGGGCAGCGCGTACGGGGCGGGGTGCGCGTCGGCTCCTCGGGCAGCACCGGCAAGTCCTCCGGGCCGCATCTGCACTTCGAGGTCCGCAGGACCCAGGAGTACGGGTCGGACGTCGACCCCCTGGCGTATCTGGCGTCCAAGGGCATCCGCGTCTGACCCGGCGCGTCCGACGCGCCCGCCCCGCCGGCCTAGCCGAGCTTGGCCGTCAGCGTGATCGTGGTCCCCGTGAGCGCCTGGCTCACCGGGCAGTTCGCCTTCGCGCCCTCGGCCGCGGCCACGAACCCGGCCTCGTCCAGGCCGGGCACCTCGCCCTCCACCGTGAGGTGGACGCCGGTGATCCCCTTGCCCGGCTGGAAGGTGACCTCCGCCCGGGTGGTCATCCGGGTGGGCGGGGTGCCCGCGTTGGCCAGCGCATGGGACAGGGCCATCGAGAAGCACGCGGAGTGGGCGGCGCCGATCAGCTCCTCCGGGCTGGTCCTGCCGTCGGGTGCTTCCGTGCGTGCGGGCCAGGAGACGGGGTAGCTGCCGATTCCGGAGGAGTCGAGGGAGACGGTGCCGCTCCCCTCCATCAGAGAGCCTTCCCAGACGGTGTGTGCCGTGCGCGTCGCGGTCACAGTGGAATCCTCCTGTAAGGGCATGGTGCCGCCGATGTGATGCCCCTAGCCTGCCACTTCCGGCTCGGGGTGACCGGCTGGACGCGCTACGCCGGACGGGAACCTCTGGCTACGCTGCTCGCGACTCTTTGAT
This sequence comes from Streptomyces sp. URMC 123, assembly GCF_051386515.1. Lineage (NCBI taxonomy): Bacteria > Bacillati > Actinomycetota > Actinomycetes > Kitasatosporales > Streptomycetaceae > Streptomyces > Streptomyces sp. URMC 123. Next base: position 26,817 of record NZ_JBPQTV010000031.1, read on the forward strand.
CAACGCAACGAAACGACAGCGAAAGCGAGGCGGGTGTGGGAGCCGACTGCGGCAATGGCGCCACCGCGTACGACGAATGGCAGGGGACCGAAGGGTTCGAGGAGTACACCGCCGTGACGACGGTGGTGGAAACCACAGTGGGTGGCCGCCCCGCCCTGCGGATACGGCCGTTGGGGCCGACCCGTGGCACGGTCCTCCATCTGCACGGCGGGGGCTACCGCACCGGGTCCCCGGAGGGCGGCCGCGGGGTCGGCGCCTACCTCGCCGTGAACGCGGGTGTGGAGACGGTGTTACCCGCCTATCGGCTCGCGGAGGAGGCCCCCTTCCCCGCGGCGGTCGACGACGGCCTGGCCTGCTACGCGGAGTTGCTCGGCGAGCCGGGGGCCGACCCCGGCCGGCTGGTGCTGATGGGCGAGTCGGCGGGCGGGGGGCTGGCGCTCGCCACGCTGCTGACGGCCCGGGAGGCGGGCCTGCCCCGGCCCGCCGCCGCGGTCTGTCTCTCGCCGTGGTTCGACCTCACCGCCTCCGGGGACTCGTACGAGCGCTGTGGCACGGCCGACCATCTGATCAGCCGGACGGTGCTCAAGGGGATGGCCGATCTGTACCTGGCCGGCGCCGACCCCCGTACGCCCACGGCCTCGCCGTTGTTCGCCCCGGACGACGCCCTGGCCTGGCTGCCGCCGCTGCTGGTGCAGGCCAGCCGGGACGAGGTGCTCGCCGACGACGCCGTGCGGCTGGCCGAGCGGGTCACGCGGGTGGGCGGCCAGTGCGTGCTGCGGACGTTCTCGGACGCGACGCACTGCTGGCACCACGAGCTGCCCGCGCTGCCGCGGGCGGAGACCGCCCTGAACGAGGTGGTGGAGTTCCTGCTCGAACGGCTCGGCCAGGGAGCGTCGTCGACCGGTGGCCGGTCGACCGGCGGCCGTTCGGGACCCGGAGCCCGAGCCTGAGCCCGAGCCGGAGCCGTCACAGCGGCAGCACGCACGCGGGGGCGGGCGTCTCGAAGGGCCGCCCCACGGGCGTCAGTCCGCCCGTGCCGCGGTGCACCGCGAAGACGGTCACCGTGCCCGACCGCTGGTTCGCCGCGAACAGCCACCGCTCGCGCGGATCGAAGGCGATGTGGCGCGGGAAGTCACCGCCCACCGGCACCGTGCCCAGCAGCCGGAGCCGGGCGCCCGCGGCCTCCACGGCGAAGCAGGCGACGCTGTTGTGGCCGCGGTTGGCCAGGTAGAGGAACCGGCCGTCCGCCGTCGTCAGCAGGTGGGAGGGGTAGTTGCGGACCGGCCCGGACGAGCCGGTGGGCTGGGGCCTGCCGGGGGTGAGGACGCCCTCGGCGGGGTCGTAGCGGCACACCACCACCGTGTCGTCGAGTTCATTGGCCACATAGGCGAACCGCCCCGACGGGTGGAAGGCGAGCTGGCGCGGCCCGGCCCCGGGACGCAGCGCGGACCGGGAGCGTTCGGTGAGGGTGCCGCGCCGGGGGTCGAGCCGGTAGCCGTAGACCGTGTCGGTGCCGAGGTCGACGGCGAGCACATGCCGGCCGTCCGGCGCGGTGACCACCTGGTGGGCGTGCGGGCCGCTCTGCCCCGGGCCGGGCGCCGGGCTGGTGTGGGTGACCAGGTCGCTGCGCGGCCCGAGACCGCCGTCGGCCAGCACGGGGTGCACCGTCACGCTGCCCGAGCGGTAGTTGGCGCTCAGCAGATGGCGGCCCTCGGGGTGGACCGACAGATGGCAGGGGCCGCCGTCCGCCGGTCTGCTGCCCAGCACTCTCGGCTCCCAGCCGCCCGCGTCGAGCGCGATGGCGGTCACGGCGCCGCGCCGGCGCTCATTGACGGTGTAGAGGGTGCGGCCGGTGGGGGAGAGGGCCAGATACGAGGGGTCGGCCACGCCGTCGAGCGCCCCGGTCCCCACGATCCGGCCGCTGTCCGGGTCGTAGCCGGCGAGGCCCAGGCCGGGGGCGCCGCCGCTGCCGGAGGTGTAGGCGCCGAGGAACAGCCTGCGCAGCGGCGCCCGGCCGTCCGGGGCGCCGCCCCCGGGGCCCGGCCCGGGGCGCGCGGCTCCCTCGCCGGCCCCCCTGGCCTCCCCCGGGCGGGCGGCGGTGGCGCCCGCCCCGGCGGCCCCGGCGGCGAGCAGGGTGAGCAGACGGCGGCGGCCGATTCCTGAAGCGCTGCCCATGGCGGTCCCTCCGGTCCCGGGCGCCCGTGCGCGCCCGCTCGTCGTTGCGTCTCGTCGTCGCTCGCATCCGGTACGGCCGATACGTCCCGTATGTCGTTCGGCTCCGGCCAGAGCCACGGTAGGGCGCTCGGCGGAGCGAGCGCTCGAACGACATCGGCCCGTTCGGCGCGGGCGGCGCGGCGCGGCGGGTCGCCGAACCGCCGGGAGGGGAACAGCGCAGTGGCCTGCTCACCCGCTGGGAGGGGAACAGTGCAGCGGCCTGTCACCCGCTGGGAGGCGCGAACCGCACGGTGATCCGCTCATAGCCGAGGGAGCGGATCAGGTTCTCCAGCATCGTCCGCGTGTTCCGCTCGGCGCGGTCCGTCAGATCGCTCTCCCGCGCCGCCTCCTCGATGTGCCGCACCGCCAGCCGGTGCACCTCGCGCTCGTCGTTGGGGTTGTCGGAGAACACATCGCCGAGCCGGTCGAGCAGGCCCCGCTCCTTGGCCACGGCGTACGACCGGTCCGCGTCGAGCGCCGCCCTGCCCAGCCGGGCGCGGGGCAGGGTGACGGTGGCGCTCTTCCGGTCCTCCGTCACGGTCACCGCGTCCTCGCCCAGCCCGCCGAGGTCGACATGGGCGCCGACGGTGCCCGCGCCCACGAAGAGCGTCCGGCTGCCGCGCACCGCGTCGGGCAGGAACTTCGCGTCCTTGTCCAGGTCGACCACCACCTGGAAGTTCCCCGAGGCGGCCTCGTAGCGGCTCATGTCCTGGATGGACTCCAGCAGCGCGGGACCGGTGCGGTCCTCGGTGCGGGTGCCGAACGGATCGAGGGCATCGGGCAACAGGCGCAACCACGCGACGAGCAGCAGCAGTCCGAGGACGACGGCCATCAGGGCCAGCGCGGCCGGCAGGGCGACCCACCAGGTCACCCGGCGGCGTTCACGGTGTGCGGACGGCATGGCGCACCTCCCGGCGGCGGGACTTCGGCGACGCGGCCCGAGGGCCTTTCACGGCTCATGTCCTCCCCGTTCTTCCCCCGTGCCGCCCGGTTCACGACCGCCGTGCGGGAGCGGGCAAACCGGGCGTGTGCGGATGCGCCGGGCAACGCGCCCCTGGTGCCTCCGTGATGCAATTCACACCCACCGCACCCCTCGGGGCGCTCCCGATGCCCCGGTGAATCGTTTCCGGCCAACTTCCTTGCCGTATCCGGACTTTATCGGGCCATGCGGCCGACCCTTTTTCGCGCTGCGATGAAGATCCGGAGCGCAGAGTGACGCCCCGGCCGAAGCGTGGAATGCGTTCATCGGCAATCCCCCATTCCGGGTTCTTGTGGCGGCGAATTGAATGTGATTTCTTTTGCCCGTCCCGCCGATCGACCAAGGGCGGGCATCATCCGCCGGAGCGCCGAATCCTGCCGCCGGTGGGGGGTGACCACACCAATGCTCATGGCAGGAGCGGGGGAACCAGGTAGGCGCCGCACCGTGTGGCCACGGGCGGCTTGGGGTGAAGACGCGCGACGGCGACGCCGTATCGAGCGACCGGGCGACTCCGGCCCGAACCCGACAGCTCACCTCGCAGGCGTAGGAGAGGAAAGATCGCCCATGCCTGCACGTGGACGTCATCGCCGGTACAAGCCCAGCCGCATATCGCGTGCCTCCCTCACGGCCGCCGCCGGCGGGGCCGGCATCGCCCTTCCGCTCATCGGGGTCTCCCAGGCCGACGCCGCCTCGGTGGACACCTGGGACAAGGTCGCCGAGTGCGAATCCACCGGCAACTGGAACATCAACACCGGCAACGGCTATTACGGCGGCCTCCAGTTCACCCAGAGCACCTGGAAGGCCTTCGGCGGCACCGCGTACGCGCCGCGCGCCGACCAGGCCAGCAAGGACGAGCAGATCGCCGTCGCCGAGAAGGTGCTCAAGGGCCAGGGGCCGGGTGCCTGGCCGGTCTGCTCCGGCAAGGCGGGCCTCGCCCGCGGCGGCGCGGCGCCCCGCACGGCCCCCGCCCCGCAGGAGCGCCGGCAGGCCGCCGCCCCCCAGGAGCGCCGGACGGCGCAGCAGCCGAAGGCCGAGCGGAAGGCGGAGCCCCGGCGGAGCGCGCCCCAGCAGGAGCGGGGGCCCGCCACCTCTCCGGCGCCGGCGCCCACCGACACCGCGCGGAGCACCTTCTACACCGTCGTCACCGGCGACACCCTGTCCACGATCTCGCAGGACCAGGGCGTGGCGGGCGGCTGGGAGCGGCTCTACGAGACCAACCGCCGGGTCATAGGGGACGACCCCGACCTGATCATGCCCGGTCAGCGGCTGGCGCTCGGCCACGAGGGCAGCCACGCCACCCCGCCCAAGGCCGGCTCGCCGGACCGGCGGGCGCAGGCCGCCCCGCAAACCCGTCCCCAGGCGCCCGTCGCCCGCAAGAAGGCCGAGCGGCCCGCCGCCCAGCACAAGGCGAAGCCCGCCGGTTCCGTCGCGTCCCGGTCCACCGGCTTCACCGCGCCGGTCCGGGTGGGCCCCAGCACTCCCTACCGGGCCGCCGGCGGCAGTTGGGCCAGCGGCTACCACACCGGTGTGGACTTCTCCGTCTCCACCGGCACCTCGGTCAAGGCCATCACCTCGGGCCAGGTCGTCTCCGCCGGCTGGGGCGGGGCGTACGGCTACGAGGTGGTGATCCGGCACGCCGACGGCAAGTACAGCCAGTACGCCCACCTGTCGGCGCTCTCCGTCTCCGCCGGGCAGTCGGTCTCGGTCGGCCAGCAGATCGGCCGCTCCGGTTCCACCGGCAACAGCACCGGCCCGCACCTGCACTTCGAGGTGCGCACCGGCCCCTCGTACGGCTCGGACATCGACCCCATCGCCTACCTGCGCTCGCACGGCGTCAGCGTCTGACGGGACCGGTCCCCGGCCGGCTCGGGCGGTCACGGCCGACTCGCGTCGGGGCGTTCGGCCCGGCGCTGCCACCAGTGGCGGCGCCGGGGGTGGACGGCCCGGCCGAGCCGGCGGCCGAGCAGCAGATAACCCAGGAGCGCCCCGGCGGTGTTGAGGATGACATCGTCGATGTCGAAGGCCCGGCCGGTCACCAGCGCGCCCTGGATCAGCTCCACCAGCGTCATCACCACGGCCGTCACCAGCGCGACCCGCAGCAGTCCGCGGGCCCGGGGGAACAGCACCGGCAGCAGCAGCCCGAAGGGCACGCCGAGCGCCACATTGCCGCCGATCTGCTTCACGGTGTCCCGGAAGCCCGGCTGGGACAGATAGTCGCGCAGGGAGTCGCCGGGGCGCAGATTGCTGTGCGTCAGCGGCTCCGAGGCCGCCGAGGGCACCAGCGTGAGCCGGGCCAGCGCGATGGCGAACGCCACCATCGCGACGAAGGCCACGGCCATCACCAGCACCCGCACCCAGGTGGGCGCCGGTGCCCGGCGCGCGGCACCGCGCCGGCCGGCCGGTTCGCCGGGCGGGTCGGGGCGGCCGGTGCCGTCCGCCGGGCCCTTCTCGTACGCGCTCTCGCGCCGGTCGTACGGGATGTCGCGGCGCACGGGTCACCCCCACCTGTGATCACCGGTCTCGGCCGGCCTTCGCGGCCTGCGGGCCGGTTACCCGCGGTGGGTCACCGTATGCGCGCCGCCTACCAGCGGTACCAGCGGCCTCCTCCGCCGCCGGGCCGCACCAGGAAGCCGAGCAGCCACAGCACCAGCACGGCGATCGCGATCCACCAGAGGGCCTCCACCGCGAAACCCGCTCCGAAGAGGATCAGGATCAGCAGCAGGACGAGCAGTAGCGGGACCATTGTCATCAGCCTCCGATCGGGCCTATGCCCTGCGGAGTCAATTTTATGCGCGCTTTATTCCGGTTGTATCGCCGTAAAATGGGTTGATCGGAGATCCGGCAGGCGGATCGCGAAGGAGGCCGGCCATGAGCGCGAACAAGAAGGCCAGGGCCAAGGGGCAGCAGATCAAGGGAAAGGCCAAGGAGGCCGCGGGGCGGGCCACCGGCAAGGACCGGCTGACCGCCGAGGGCCGTGCCGAACAGGCGAAGGGCGATGCCCGCGAGGCCGTGGAGAAGGCCAAGGACACCTTCCGGCGCTGAACCGCCGGGGCCCCGCGGGGCCCCGGCGGCGAACCGGCGGCCGAGCCGCCGGCGCCGGAACGGTGGTCACCGGCCCGGGTCCCCGCAGGTGGCGGGGGCCCGGACCCGTTTCCCGCCCGCTCGGGATGCCGTCGGCGGGCGGACATGGGCCAATAGGGGGTACGAGGAGGCGCGGGTGCGGCGGCGTACGCACCGGCCAGGCGCGGGCGCGAGGAGGCTGGGGCCATGACCACGGGGAAACGACTGCTCAAGGCCCTGCCGCCGGAACACCGGGACCGCCTGATGGAGCTGGCCCAGGACGTCGCCTTCCCCCAGGACACCCGGATCTTCGAGGAACAGGGCACGGCGGACCGGTTCTGGGTGATCCGCACCGGCGCCGTCACCCTCGATCTGTCCCTCCCCGGCCGCCGCCGGGCCACCGTCGAGACCCTCGGCACCGGCGATCTGCTCGGCTGGTCCTGGATGTTCCCGCCCTACGAGTGGGGCTTCGGGGCGGAGGCGCTGAGCCTTGTCCGCGCCTACGAGTTCGACGGCGCCCGCACCCGGGCCCTGTGCGAGGAGAACCCGGCGCTCGGCTTCGCCCTGATGCGCGCGGTGGCCGAGGTCCTGGCCCACCGGCTGCAGACCGCCCGCGGCAAGCTGCTCGATCTCTACGCTCCGCACACGTCCGGCTCCCTCTGATCCGCTGCGCACGCCCCCCGCTCCCCCCGC
>NZ_JBPQTV010000032.1:0-33333 GCF_051386515.1 Streptomyces sp. URMC 123
CCGCCGTCGACCCCCGCTTCGCCAACGGCCCCCTGGGCGTGCTCGACGGCGACGGAACGGTGTACTGCGGCGGCGGCCTCGTGCTGGACTGCCCGGCCACGGACATCCCCTCGCTCGTGGAGTGGACACTCCACGAGGCCCGCCTCGGCGCGCCCCGGCTCAACCGCAACGGCCAGGACTCCGACCCCCTCGTCCTCCTCACCGACGGCGCCGCCGAACGGTTCGGCCTGCCCGCCGTGCTGGAGGACCGCCGGAACCTGCGGCTGCCCGACGACCACCCGGTCGTCCGCCGGATCGCCAAGGCCAAGTGGCAGCTCACCCGCCGCGGCTTCGGCCCCTGGGCACGCGTCTACCGCCCGGCCGCCGGCGGACAGCGCCAGTGCGTGCAGCTCGCCGTCCTGCCCTGGGGCGCCCTCGACACCCGCGCCTGGGGCTCCGCGGACCGGCTGCCGCCGGCCGAACTCGCCCGCGTCCTCGTCGACTACGCCCAGCGCGTGATCACCCCGCGCGGCTCGACCGCCGTCTGCGGGCTGGAACTGATGACCGCGCTGCGCCCGCCCACCCGCGCCGTGAAGGACGAGCAGTCCGGCGGCTGGGTCTCCGGGCCGAACCCCGGCGCGCTCACCCGGCCCGTGGACCCCGCGCCGCCCGAGGCCCCGGACGAGCACCCCGTCGTCGCCGCCCTCCACCCGCGCGGCCACCGGCGCACCCCGGCCGAGGTCCTCGACGAGGAGGCGTACGAGTGGACGCGCGACCCGGAGTCGCTCACGGACGAGGAGTGCGCGAAGGCGTACGCCGTCGGCATCGACGTCAACATGGCGTTCGCCGCCGCCGCGAACCGGCTCACCGTCGGCCTCGGCGCCCCCGTCCACGTCACCGCCCCGACCTTCGACCCCAAGCTGCCGGGCTCCTGGCTGGTCGACCTGTCCCACGTCGCCGTCGACCCGAGGCTGCCGAACCCCTTCACCCCGCACGGCGAGCGCCCCACCGGCCCGGCCTGGTACGCCACCCCCACCGTCGCCTACGCCGTCGAGCTCGGCCACCCCGTCCGGCCCACCGAGGCGTACGTCCGCCCCGAGTGCGGCCCGTACCTGGACGCCTGGTACACCAGGCTGCGCGACGCGTACATGGCGACCATGGAGCGGCTCGGCGTCGTCCCCGGCCTGAGCGAGGCCGACTTCCTCGCCGCGATGGAACACCACAAGGACGCCGACCCCGGACAGGCCGCCGTCCTGTCCGCCATCAAGTCGACGGTCAAGGGCGGCATCGGCAAACTCCGCGAGCGCCCCCAGGGCGCCGGATACCGGCCCGGCGAACGCTGGCCCGCCCTGGAGCGCCCGACCTGGCGCCCGGACATCCGGGCCGCGGTCATCGCGGCCGCCCGGATCAACATGCACCGCAAGATGAGCAGGCTCGCGGCCGCCGGCGCCTTCCCGATCGCGGTCCTCTCCGACTGCGCCGTCTATCTGTCCGACGGCCCCTCGCCGCTGGACTTCCTGCCGCGCACCGCCGACGACAAGCCGCTGCCCGGCGGCTTCCGCCTCGGCGTGAGCCCCGGCATGGTCAAGCACGAGGGCACCCGGCCCCTGCTGTGGGCCGTGCAGATGCTCGACGAAGGCCACAACCCGGCCCGCCACATCAAGGGCACCGACGCCGCCGACGGCGGAGAATAAGAACCACCATGGGCATGCTCCAGGAGAGCCTCGACAAGGCCGAGGCCGCGAACCTCACCCGCCCGGCGCCCAAGTCGGCGCCGGCGCAGATGCGCTATCTGGTCAAGCAGGTCAAGGGCACCAGGGCCGCGGCCCGGCTCCTGGGCGTCTCGCAGCGCACGGTCGAGCGCTATGTGAAGGGGCAGATCAGGACGCCGCGCCCGGAGCTGGCGGCCCGCCTGACCGAGGAGGTCCGCAAGCGGTGGCAGCCCAAGGTCCGCGAGCGGGCCAGGAAGCAGGCCGCCACGACGGGCGGCATCGTCATCGAGACCCGCGCCCGCTTCGGCTTCACGGCGGCCCCGGGCACCACGGACGACGCCCGCGTCCGCCTGGTCACCCAGCACCTCCCGCCCGAGTACGCCGCCCGCTTCTTCGACGCGCGATCCGCGGGCGCCACCGAGCAGCAGCTGCGTGAGATCGCCGCCGAGGGCCTCCAGGAGATCTACTTCAAGGACCGCGGCCGCCGCGCCCAGGGGCTCCAGGTGGAGTTCACCGACATCGACTACGTCGAACTGGACTACTGATCGGCCTTTCCGCCAGGCTGCCGGGATAACCCGCCCGGTTCAGCCCTGGACGGTGGCGAGCCAGTCGGTCAGCAGGCGGTTCACCTCCTCGGGGCGTTCCTGCTGGACCCAGTGGCCGCAGCCGTCCAGGAGGTGGGAGGCGGACAGGGCGGGGAGGGTGGTGGGGTGGGCCTCGATGGCATCGGCCATCCAGGTGGTGGAGGCGTCCAGTGCGCCGCCGATGAACAGGGCGGGCTGTGTGATCGGGGCGCCGCGGTGGGGGGCGAGGTCTTCCCAGTCGCGGTCCATGGTGCGGTAGCGGTTGAGGGCGCCGGTGATTCCGGTGCGTTCGAACTCCGCGGCGTAGACGTCGAGGTCGTCCTCGGTCAGCCAGGCCGGGAGGGCCCCCGTGGGGAAGCGGTCACGCAGCCGGCCGCCGGCGCGGGCGACGAAGTGCGGGTCGGGCTCGCCCTGGGCGGGCATGGTGTCAGCGGACAACGCGGCGTAGAAGCCGGCGAGCCAGCCCCGTACGTCGGGCTCGATCTCTGCCTCGGCGCGGCCGGGCTCCTGGAAGTAGGAGACGTAGAACTCCTGGTCGGGGCCGCCGATCCGGCCGAGGACGTCGGTGGGTCGGGGGCCGCCGGGCGGCGCGTAGGGGACGCTCAGCAGGCCGACGGCGCGGACGGTCTCCGGGCGGAGCAGGGCGGAGGCGGCGGCGATGTTGGAGCCCCAGTCGTGGCCGACGACCACCGCGCTCTCCTCTCCGAGGGCGCGCACGACGGCGACGTTGTCCTCCACCAGGTCGAGCATCCGGTAGGCATCGGTGGCGGCGGGCTTGGAGGAGCGGCCGTAGCCGCGTACGTCGATCGCCACTGCCCGGTACCCGGCCGCGGCGAGGGCCGGGAGTTGGCGGCGCCAGGAGTACCAGGACTCGGGGAAACCGTGCACGAGCAGGACCAGCGGACCGGTGCCCTGCTCGACCAGGTGCAGGCGTCCGGCCGGGGCCTCGACGGTGCGGTGGCGGAGCGCGGCGGTCGGCTCGGATCGCATGGGGCTTCTCCTCGGTTCGCGGGCGGACGGCGGGTACCCATCGATCATGCGGTGCGACGCCCGCCCGACGAGACCGGTGTTGCCGTTCTGGCAAGCTCATGGGACGGGGACGGGGACGGGGACGGGGACGGGACGGGACGGCGGCGCGGTCGGAAGGAAGGGGCACGGTGGCAGGCGACGAGGTGGACGGCACGCTGGCGGCGATGGGACCCAGGCTGCGGGCCGCGCGCGAGCGGCACGGCGCCACGCTCGCCGGTATCAGCTGTTCGACCGGCATTTCGCCGAGCACGTTGTCGCGGATCGAGACCGGCCGGCGCAAGCCCACCCTGGAGGTGGTGCTGCGGCTGGCGAAGGAGTACGGCGTCTCTCTGGACGAGCTGGCCGGTACCGCGACTGCCCCGGCGGCCGCGCCGCGCACCTCGGCGCCGCTGAGCTTCGGCGACGGCAAGGTGGTGCTGCCGCTTACCCGGTATGTCGGCGGCCTGCACGCCCACAAGCACGTTCTGCCTGCTGTCGAGGGGGCGCCCGGGCGCCCCCGGCAGGTCTCCCACGAGGGTTACGAGTGGCTGTGCGTCCTGTACGGGCGGCTGTGGCTCGCGCTCGGTGACCAGGACCTGGTCCTGGCTGCCGGGGACGTCGCCGAGTTCGACACCCGCGTCCCCCACGGGGTCACGAGCGCCGGATCGTCCGCCGGACCGGTCGAGTATCTGGTCTTGTTCGGGCCGCAGGGAGAACGTCTACGGTCGCGCGTTCAAGCCGCCCCCTGTTCGGGTGCTTCCCGTCCGTGTTGCGACTCCCGGCCCGGGTCCCTGGTGTAGTGGTAACAGCCTTACCGGGCAAGGGAGAAGGGGGACCCGCATGCGTGTGTGGAAACGACTGGCCAGGACAGTCCTCGTCGCCGGTTCGGTCGCGGTCCTGATCACAGGCGTGTCGACCAACGCCCAGGCGGCGTCCGGCAGGTTCGCCTACAACCGGGCCGACACCGGCTTCCGCGAGGTCATGGAGAACCCGCCCGACGACGAGTGCCTTGTCATGCCGGGCGGCGGCGGTGTGGTCGACAACGTCACGGACACTGTGGCCACGCTGTACCGGGACGAAGCGTGCACCATCCCGCAGGACACGTTGTCGCCCGGCTCGAGCGGGGTGTACGGCGGGGCGTCGGTGCCGCACTCGGTGTTCTTTGGCTAGCCTGCTGCCTCCGAGGCGGAAAATCATGGGTTCGATACGGCCCGCCCCTGTGCGAAGACCCTTGAGGAAGCGCTCAGCGCACCGCCCTTACCCCCGACGTCATCGACGCTCCGGTGGCGCCCCCGGCAGACTGGGCCCATGACGCCCACCACCGCGGACGCCACCCGCGCCACCGTTGAGAAGTTCCTCGCCCTCCGCCTCGCCGGGGACACGGAGGGACTCACCGCGCTCTTCGCCGACACGGTCGACTGGCAGCTCGCCGAGAACCCGGCGGTTCCCTGGATACGGCCCCGCTCGACCGCCGCCGAATGCGCCGCCCAGGCGGCGGAGTTGGCCGAGCACACCGTGCCCGAGGACGCCCGCGCGTCCGTCGACACCTTCCTCGTCGACGGCGCCGACGCCGTCCTGATGGGTCACGTCGCGGGGACCGTCCGCGCGACGGGCAAGTCCTTCGCGGGCCCCTTCGCGCTGCGCCTCACCGTCGAGAACGGCCGGATCACCCGGCACCACCTGTACGAGAACAGCCTCTCGATCGCGGAGGCGTGCACCCCCTGACGGCGCCGGACGTCGCGCCCGGCCCCGCGCGACGCACGCTGATCAGCCGGCCGCCCTGCGCACCGCGCCTCCCCCTGGGAACGGCACCGCCGTGGGCAACTCGTGGGCGAAGCGGCGGATCGCGTCGGTGAACGCCTCCGGGGCGTCGAAGTTCGCCAGGTGCCGCGCCCGGGGAATCAGTTCGATCCGCGCGCGGGGGTGCGCGCGGGCGAACTCCCGCTCGCCGGACCGGAAGACCGTGTCCTTCTCGCCGTTCAGGATGAGGACGGGGGCCGCGACATGGCGCATGGCCCGCGCGTCGAAGCGGCCCAACACCTCGCCCCAGGCGGCGGGCAGGGCGTGGAACGCGTAGCCGGAGCGGATGGTCGCCCCGACCACCTCGGGCGGGTACATCCGGCGCAGCAACCGGTCGTTCCACCGGGTCAGTCGGGCCGGCGGCACCCGGGGCACCAGCCCGGCGGCCCATCGGTACGGCACCGTCCACGCCCCGCGCGTCGAGGCGCTGGCCCCCGCGAGGACCAGCCCGCGCAGCCGCTCCGGGCGGCGCCGGGCGAACTCCAGCGCGACGTACCCGCCGAGCGAGTGGCCGACGACGAGGGCCGGCCCGCGGTCGAGCGCGTCCACCGCGGCGGCGATGATGTCCGTCGCCGCGCTCAGGCTCCAGGGCTCGGCGGAGCGGGCTCCGTGCCCCGGCAGGTCCACGGCGGCCACGGGGAAGTCGTCGCGGAGCGCGGTGAGTTGCGGGCTCCACTGCCCCGCGCTGAAACGCGTCCCGTGGACGAGAACGATGGGCGGTGCGCCCGTTGCCGTCATGATTCCCCCATCCGGACGACATCGACGACGTCCCACCGCGGCAACATTATCAACGCGCGTACGCGCTGCCTCTGGCCATCGTTTCGTCGGCGTCCGCCAGCCAGAAGAACACCGGCGGCAGCACCAGTTCGAGGACGGTCAGCGCCACCTGGAAGCCGTGCGGCCACCCGTGCACGGCGAGCGACAGCAGCCGCCCGAGCGCCCCCAGCAGAAACACCCCGGCCAGCCAGCGCACCGCCCGCGCGGGGACGGGCGACTGGCGGGCCGCCCAGAGCCAGCCGAGGCCGTACCCGGCGAAGATGGCGCCGAAGAACCGCCCGAGGCTGTCGATCGTCGGGCCGGCCGAACCCTCGCCCGGGATCGAGGCGTTGCCGAGCAGAACGTGGAACAGCCCGATCGCCACGCAGGCATACCCCATCACCAGGGCGAGCCCCCGCAGTGTCCTTGCCTTGGCCATGACCGGCACCCCCGTTAGTAGACACGTGTCCACCAGGCTACGGCCCACTAGTGGACACGTGTCAAGTACCATGCGTCCGTGCCTCCCCGTACGCGCCTGAGCCCCACCGAACGCCGCGCCCAGCTCCTCGCCGTCGCCGCCCGGCTCTTCGCCGCGCACCCCTACGACGAGGTGCTGATGGAGGGCGTCGCCGAGCGCGCCGGGGTCTCCCGCGCGCTGCTCTACCGCTACTTCCCGAGCAAGCGGGACCTCTTCGCCGCCCTCTACCGGCAGGTGGCCGCGGAACTGCTCGCCAAGTCCCGGTTCGACCCCGCCGACACCCTGGTCGAGCAGCTCGTGGAGGGCCTGGACGCGCATATCGAGTACTTCGCGGAGAACCGCAACACCGTCCTGGCGGCGAACCGCGACCTGGCCGGGGACCGCCTGATCCAGACGATCATGAACGACGAGCTCGACGCCCTGCGCGAGCGGCTGCTCGGCGTGCTCCCGCTCGCCGACGACACCACCCGGCAGGCGGTGTCGGGCGTCCTCAAGAGCTGGCTGGTGTTCGTCCAGGTGCTGTGCGTGGACTGGCTCACCGAGGAGACCTGCTCCAGGACCGAACTGCGCGATGTGTGCGTCGGCGCGGTGCTGGGCGCGATCCGGCCCCTGCTCGACGAGGACCCGGCCCCGGACTGGCCCCGCTGACCGCCATGCCGGCCGCGCTCGCGGACGGACGCCTGGCCCTCCCGGGACTTCTCCCGGATGTACTCGCGTTCGGATACGAAGCGTGACGCCGTTCCGCCCTGCTCCCGCATGTGGTCATGTTGTCGCACCGGATGACCAGGGCTGTGGACTATCTTGTGGGGATGACTACCGGGATGGCATCGCGCCGCACACGGATTGGTGACCCGGTGCTCTTCTGAGCGCCGCGCGGGCCAGTGCCGGCCCGCTGCTCGATCGGGGATCTCGCGCTGCTGCGCGGGCTCCGCCTCCGTCGTGTTGATCACAGGCTCGACACATCAACCACGACAGGAGAATTCATGCCCACCAAGACGTTGCAGATTCCCACCGCGGACGGCCAGGCCGACGCATTCGCCGCCTTCCCCGACACTGGCGGGCGGTACCCGGGGGTGCTGATGTACGCGGACGGCTTCGGCATCCGGCCCGTGCTGCAGGAGATGGCCCGCGAACTGGCCGGGCACGGGTACTACGTGCTCGTCCCCAACTTCTTCTACCGGCATGGCCCGGCTCCGGTGATCGAGCTTCCGGCGCACATCGGAGAAGAGGCCCGGCCCGCGGTCTTCGCCCAGCTGATGCCCTTGATCAAGGCGCACAGCGCCGAACGTGTCCTGCGCGACGCCGACGCCTACCTCAGGTTCCTCACCGCCCAGCCCGAGGTCGGTGCCGGTCCGCTCGCGGTGACCGGCTACTGCATAGGCGGTCTCCTGGCGATGCGCACCGCCGCTGCTTTCCCCGGCCAGGTGGCCGCCGTCGCCGGATTCCACGGCCCGGTGGGCGCCGACGGGCCCGCCCTCTTCTCCCAGCTCACCGCCGAGGTTCACCTCGGCCACGCCGAAGGCGACATGACGCCCGAGGCACTCGGCGAGCTCAACCAGGCCCTGGATGCCGCAGGTGTCAACCACACCTCTGAGATCTACCCCGGCACCATCCATGGCTTCACCATGTCCGACACCGACGCTTTCAACGCCTCCGGGCTGAAACGTCACTGGGACCGCCTGCTTCCTCTTCTGGGCCGCGCCCTGGGTAACAGCTGAAGTACACGACTCTGCGCCTGCCGACCAATGCCGCCTGGGGCCGCACCCGCATCGTGAACGACCGGTGATCCATCGTGGTCGCAGGACCGCCCCCGCCAGCGCGGGGGCGGCTCCGGTTCAGGCGGCAGTGCCGAAGCCAGCTGCGGCGAGGTCCTGCTCACGCAGCGGGGTGAAGTCGACGTCCGGCTCCCTGTCACCTCGTCACCCGCGTGCCCCGCTCCCCTCGGGGACATCCGCGGAGAGCTCCCGGAGCTCGGGGCAGTACTCCCCGGGGCCCGCGGAGAACTCCTCGGCGAACGCCTCCGGGCCCAGCGCTGCGAGGACCGCCGCGGTGACGCGGTCCACGTCGCCGCGCTCGGCCTCCGGCAGTGGCGCGCCGGCGGCCTCGCGGGCCCGGGCGGCCGCGCCGAGCAGGCGGGCGGCCAACGCCGGCTCCCCGGCGAGGGCGTGGGCGCCGGCCAGGCCCTCGTGCGCGAGAGCGACGGCCCGCGGGTCGCCGCTGTCCCGGGCCACGGCGAGACCCTGGCGGTGCAGGGAGAGAGCCTCGGCGGCGTCGCCGCGCCGCTCGGCGACAAAGCCCAGCTCGGCCAGGAGGAGCGCCGGGCCGGGGCCGAACTCGACCGCGCGATGCCAGTCGAGCGCCGTACGCAGACGGCGCTCGGCGAGGTCGAGATCTCCCGCGCGCCGGGCGGCCAGCGCGAGGCCGATCCCGGCGTGGACCTCGCCCGCCGCGTAGCCGTGTTCGGCGGCCAGGGCCATCGCCCGCCGGTGGAGCTCGTCGGCCCGGGAGACGTCACCGGTCAGCAGGGCGACCCGGCCGAGTCCGGTGAGCCGGTCGGCGGCGTCCGTCCACAGGCCCAGCTCCTCGGCGAGACGGAGGCCGTCCTGGTGCAGGCGGGCGGCGTGGGCGTAGTCGCCGGTGATCTGGGCCAGGGCCGCCAGCGGATAGCCGGCGCGCAATCGCCCCCAGCGGTCGCCGAGTTCCTCGAAGAGCGCGTGGCTCTCCTCGGCGGCGCGGCGCAGCGCCGAGAGGTTCCCCCGTAGCAGCGCCTGGGTGGCCCGGGTGCTCAGGGCCGCCGCGGTCGCCCAGGTGTCACCGGCCGCGCGGGCGCGGTGCAGCGCGCGGTCCACGAGGGCCTCGCTGCGGGGCAGGTCCTCGCCCGCGGTGAGCAGCGCGTGGCCGAGGAACCAGAGTTCCCGCGCGCCACCGGCGAGCTCGTCGGCGGTGCGGCCCGCGCCGGACGTCGGCACCGTACCGTCGGCCGAGGCCCGCGCCGTACGACCACCCGGTGCCGCGCGCGTACGATCACGGGCGGCCGACCCCGTACGGTCGTCGGTCCCCGCCCTCGCGCCGGACTCGGGCACGGGCACGGGTGCGAACGCCGGCACCCGCGCCGTGCGGTCCCCTCCTTCTCCGGCCAGTACGGCGAACCCCGCGTGCCAGAGGGCGGCCCGGGACCGGAGTGCCGCCGGCGCGTCGCCCGCGATCCGCAGGGTCTCCTCCAGTGACCGCCGGGCCTCGCTCAGCCGTCCGCGCAGGAACCAGTACCAGGCCGAGGCGAGGGCCAGCCGCAGCGCCCCGACGGCGTCCTTCCGCAGCACGGCGCGCTCCAGGGCATCGCGCAGATTCGCGCGTTCGCCGTCGAGAAGCGCCAGCAGGTTCTGCTGGTCGGGGCCGTGGAGGCCGGCTGCCGCGCGTTCGGCCAGCTCGGTGAAGTACGCGTGGTGACCCCGTTCGAGAGCGTCAATCTCGCCCGCCTCCGCCAGGCGCTCCCGCGCGTACAGGGCGATCGACTCCGGCAGCCGGTAGCGAGGACCGCGCGGTCGAGTGCCGTCGGCCGGGAGACCGGCCGCCGCCGGGCCGCCGTCGGCCTCGCTGACGGTGACCAGGGAGCGGTCCACCAGCCGGATCAGCGGATCGAGGACGTCCAGGCCCCCGCCACCGCACACCGTCTCGGCCGCTTCCAGCGTGCAGCCGTCGGTGAACACCGCCAGGCGGCGCAGGAGCGCGCGTTCGTCGTCGGCGAGCAGCTCCCAGCTCCAGTCGATCACCGCCCGCAGCGTTCGCTGGCGCGGTGGCACGCCCCGGTGGCCGCCGGCGAGCAGCCGGAACCTGTCGTCCAGCCGGGCGGATATCTCCCGCACTCCCAGCGCACGGACCCGCGTGGCGGCCAGCTCCAGCGCGAGAGGGATGCGGTCGAGGCGGCGGCAGATCGTCGCGACGGCCCCGGGGTCGTCCCCGGTGACGGCGTACCCGGGCGCCGCGGCCGCCGCGCGCACCGCGAACAGGCGCTCGGCGTCGGCCTGCGACAGCGGGGGCACCGTCCACACCGCTTCCCCGGCCAGCCCGAGGGGCTCCCTGCTGGTGGCCAGGACGCTCAGTCCGGGAGCGGCGGCCAGCGCCCGGCGTACGGTCTCGGCGGCCGATTCGACGACGTGCTCGCAGTTGTCGAGCAGCAGCAGGAGCCGCCTCGGCCGCAGGGCCGCCTCCAGCCCGACCGCCCCCTCCTCCCGTACGCCCAGGGCGGCGCTGAGCTGCTCGGCCACCGCCGTGGAACCGGCGAGTGCGACCATCCGTACCCCGTCGGGGTAGCCGCCGGCCACCTGCCGGGCGACCTCCTCCGCCAGCCGGGTCTTGCCCACCCCGCCCGAACCGGTCAGCGTCACCAGCCGGTGGGCGCCGAGCAACGCGCGTATCGCGGGCACCGCTCGCGCGCGGCCGATCAGATCGGTGAGGGGAGCGGACAAGCCGCTGTGCCCGTCGCCGTGGACACCCTGGCCGCCCTGGCCCCTCTGATCGCCGCGACCGTCCTGGCCGCTGTGACCGATGCGACCGCTCTGACCGCCCTGGCCCTCCTGACCGCCGGGGCCGTCCTCGCCACCCCGACCGACACGACCGCTGTGGTCCTCTCCGCCGCGCCCCGGGGCGGGGGAGGAGGGTGCCCGCAGCGCCGCGTCGTGTTCGAGGATCGCCTGGTGGAGGGCGGCCAGCTCCGGCCCTGGATCGACGCCCAACTCGTCGGCCAGTTGCCGCCGCAGCGCGGCATAGACGGCCAGTGCCTCCGACTGCCGCCCGGCCCGGTAGAGCGCCCGGAGCTGAACGGCGCGCAGGCGCTCCCGCAATGGGTGACGAACCGTCAGCTCGCCCAGCTCGCCGAGGAGCGTATGGTGCTCGCCCAGGTCCAGCCGGGCCTCGGCGAGCGCTTCCAGCGCGGTCAGCCGCTGCTCCTCCAGGCGCGCGGCCGCCGTGCGCGCGAAGTCCATGTCGCCAAGGTCGGCGAGGGCCTCGCCCCGCCACAGCGCCAGCGCCTCCGTCAGCAGATCGGCCCTGGCGCGCGGATCGTCGGTGGCGTACGCGGCGGCGGTGGCGGCCGCGAACCGCCCCGCGTCCGTGTCCGCGGGGCCGACGCGCAGCACGTACCCCGGAGGTCTCGACTCGACCAGCGCGTCGGCCCCGGGCTCGGCCCGCGCCAGGGCCCGGCGCAGCCGGGAGACCTTCGTGTGCAGGGCGCCGACCGGGTTGCGGGGGAGGCGCTCGCCCCACAGGTCGTCCACCAGCCGGTCGGCCGAGACCGTACGCCCCGCGTGGACGAGCAGGGCGGCCAGCAGCGCGCGGACCTTCGGCTCGGGGATGTCGACGGGCAGCCCGGCGGGCGTGGCGGCGGTCAGCGGGCCCAGCACGGAGAAGTACATGACCGGCACGGTAGCCGGAGGGGCTGACAACGGCCGTGGGCGGGCGCGGGGGCCCGCGGGCACGCTGGGTAGTGTGGCCCGGTGACGAGCATCTGGACGGGGGTGCGCGAGCGCGTGCTCGCGCTGCGCACGGCCCCGGGAATGAGCGACGTGTTCGGTGCCGTGTGGCTCGATGACCACGGCCACCGCTTCGAGTTGCTGCCGCCGCTGACGCCGGGAGAACTGCACGAGGTGGAGGGCGAGTTGGGCGTCCGGCTGCCCGAGGAGTACCGCGGCTTCCTCCTGGAGGTCGGGGCCGGGGGCGCCGGCCCCGACTACGGGATCTTCCCTCTGCGGCCCGGCGCCGAGCGCAACGCCGCCCGGGCGGAGCGGCTCGCCGAACCGTTCCGCCCGGACATCGTGGGCGCTCTCTTCGACGAGCACCAGGAGAACGAGCCCACTCGTGACGGCTTCGCGAGCGACGAGGAGTTCCTCCGCGCCTACCACGCCTGGGACACCCGGGACGACGAGCTGCGCGAGCAGCTCTTCACCGGTGTGCTGTACATCAGCGACCAGGGCTGCGGCTACTACTCGGCGCTCGCGGTGACCGGCCCCGAGGCCGGCACCGTCTGGGACGACGTCCAGGCCGTGGGCGAGGGCGCCGTGCCGAAGACGCGCCCGGGCGCCGAGCGTCTGACCTTCGCCGAGTGGTACCTGGACTGGCTCGCGCGGGCCGAGCGCACGGCGTGGGCCGAGCGTACGACGGCGGGCGAGCGTACGGAGGTGGCCGAGCGTACGGCGGCGGGCGAGCGTACGGACGGCGGCTGACCGTACGGCGTCGGCCGCGGAGTGAGACCGAGGCGAGGCCGCCGCCCGCGGCTCGACAAAGGCCCAACAGAGCCCGACAGAGCACCGACAGCGCACCGCCATACTCCCGACAGAGCCGGCCCGCATCGTGGGATCACGCCGAACGAACCGGTTCGGCGCGGTTGGAGCCCACGGCAGAGAGCGGGAGCGGGGACATGGCGGAGAACGAGAAGAACAGCGGAAAGTCCGGGGAGTACAGCGAGGAGCACGGGAAGAGCGGCGGGAACGGGGGCCACGAGCGCTCGGCGGTGTCGGTGATCGGCCTCGGGCAGATGGGGACCCGGCTCGCCCAGGCGTTCATCGCCGCCGGCTACGCCACGACCGTATGGAACCGGACCGCCGCCAAGGCCGACGCGCTCGTCGCCCAGGGCGCCGTGCGTGCGGACACCGCGCGGGCGGCGGTGACCGCGAGCCCGCTGGTCGTGGTCTGCCTGCCGGACTACGCGACCGTACGGGACCTGCTCGGGCCGGTGGCCGACAGCCTACGCGGCCGGGTGCTGGTGAACCTGACCTCGGGCACCCCCGAGGACGCCACCCGCGCCGCCGAGTGGGCGGCCGGACACGGCGCCGACTATCTGGACGGCGCCGCGATGAGCGGCACCCGGCTGGTCGGGCGCCGCGAGGCACTGTTCGTCCTCAGCGGCTCCCCGCGCGGCTTCGCCGAGCACCGCGCCGTGCTGACGAGCCTGGGCACCGCCGTCCACCTCGGCCCCGGCCCGGAGCTCGCGGCGGTGTACGACACGGCGCTGTTCGGCCTGGCGTGGGGCGCCTTGGCGGGCTTCTACCACGCCGTTGCCCTCGTGGGCGCGGCCGGCGTCGACCCGACCGCCTTCGCGGCGGTGGCGACCGGACACATGCCGTTCGTCACCTCGCTGATGGCCGATCACGCCCGTCGGATCGAGGACGGACGGTTCCCGAACGACGACGGCACCGTGGAGGTGCACGCGGCGGCGATGGAACACCTCGTCCACACCAGCAGGGCGCACGGTCTGGCCACCGATGTGCCGGACCTCTTCCGGAGCCTGCTGGAGCGGGCGGCGGCCGACGGGCACGGCGCCGACGGCATCGCCGGTGTCATCGGGACGATCACCAAGGGGGAGCGGCATGTCTGAGCAGGCCCCACCGCGCGTCACCGTCCTCGGCCTCGGCCGGATGGGCGCCCCGATCGCCTCCGCATTCCTCGACGCCGGCTACGTGACGACCGTATGGAACCGCACCCCGGCGAAGGCCGAGGCGCTGACCGGGCGCGGCGCCCTGCGCGCGGCCACCGCCGCCGAGGCGGTCGCGGCGAGCCCACTGGTCGTCGCCCCGCTCCTCGACCACGACGCCGTACGCCGCACCCTCGACTCCGTCGGCCCCGCGCTGCGCGGCCGCACACTGGTCAACCTCGCCAACGTCACCCCCGAGCAGGCCCGCGAACTCGCCGGCCGGGCGGCGGACCGCGGCGCCGCCCTTCTCGACGGGGCCATGATGGCGCTCCCCGAGACGGTCGCCACCCCGGAGGGCTTCTTCCTCTACAGCGGCTCCCGGGAGGTCTTCGCCACCCACCGGCGCGCGCTGGAGGTGATGGCGCCGGCCCACTACGTCGGCTCCGACCCCGGTTCGGCGGAGACCCACTCCCTGGCACTCCTCGGCACCGGCTACGCGGCCCTGACCGGATTCCTGCACTCCGCCGCGCTGCTGGACACGCTGGGCACCGCCCCGGAGGACTTCGCCCCGCTGGCGGCCCGGTGGCTGCGCGGCATGGCCGGCTTCGTGCCCGAGCTGGCCCGGGAGGCGGGGGCGGGGTCGTACGGGGGGCGGGGTCTCCACGGTCGATCTGAACCGGCCGGCGGTCGACGGCCTCCTCCGGCTCAGCCGGGCCCACGGGATCGCCACCGATGTCCTGGAGCCGCTGAAGTCCCTGCTCGACAGGCGCTCGGCCGACGGCCACGGCGAGGACAGCTTCTCCAGTGTCTTCGAACTGCTGCGGCCGCGGAACTAAGGCGTCCGCCGGCGCGCTCACGGAACTAAGGCGTCCGTCGGCGCGCCCACGGAAGCGAGGCGTCCGCTGGCGCGCTCAGGGAATCAAGGCGTCCGTCGGCGCGCCCGCCACTCCGGTGCGAGCACCGACCAGACCTCCTCGTCGTGCCGCACCCCCCGGTGGAGATGGCTCTGCCGCAGCACGCCGTCGCGCGTCATGCCGAGCCGCCGCGCGACGGCGATGCTGGGCTCGTTGCCCACGGACACCACCCACTCCACGCGGTGGATGCCCCGCTCCTCGACGGCCCAGTCGATGAGCGCGGTCGCGGCCCGGGTGACCAGGCCCTTGCCGGTGGCCGCAGGCTCCAGCCAGCAGCCCGCCTCGGCGGTGCCCTGCCGGACGTCCAGCGTGCGGAGGATGACGGCGCCGACCAGCGTGCCGCCGAGGCGGATGCCGTGGATGCGCCCGGTGTCGGCCGCGGCCTTCTCCGCGTACGCCCGCAGGAACGCCCGGCTCGACTCCAGGTCCGTGACGACATCGGGCAGCGCGTTGTGCTGCCCGATGAACTCCCGCCCCCGGTCGATATGGGCCAGGAACTCCTCGGCCTGCCAGGTCTCCAGCGGGCACAGCTCCGCGCCGTCGTCACCCAGGGATATCGCGTACATCGTCAACCTTCCGCGGTGGGAACTCGTACGTAGCGAAAGTGATCTTCGCACGGGTGGTGGTGCCCGGGGGGTCGGTCAGGAGGTGAGCGTCCTCCCGGCCGGCTCACCCCGGCGGGCCCGCACTCGCCGCACCGCCAGGGCCAGGCCCGCCGTGCCGAACGCGGCCGCCACCAGCAGCGCGCTGACCGACAGCGGCGCGCGGTGGCCGAGCCCCGCGCCGATCGCGGCGCCGCCCAGGGAGGGCCCGACCGCCGCGCCCACATTGAACGCGGCCGTCGCGAACGCGCCACCCAACGACGGCGCTTCCACCGCCTCGTACAGCACACGGGCGATCAGCGTGGACCCGACGGCGAACGAGAGCGCCCCCTGGACGAGGACGAGCGCGAACACCGCGATCGCGTGGTCCACGACGGCCGGGAACAGCAGCCAGCCGACGAGCAGCGCCAGGCCGCCGGGCACCAGGAGCCGCATCGGGCGCGCGTCCGACAGCCGTCCGGCGATCGTCACACCCGCGAAGGAGCCGATGCCGAAGAGCGCCAGCACCACCGGCACCCACGCTTCCGCCAGTCCGGCGGGGCCGGTGACCAGGGGAGCCAGATAGGTGAACGTACAGAAGGTGGCGCCGTTCACCAGGGCGCCCAGGGCCAGCAGGACGAGCAGCCGGGGGCGGCGCAGCGCCCGCAACTCGCGGCGCGCCCGGAAGTCGCCGGCCCGCGCCCCGGACGCCCCGGACGCCCCGGACGCCCCCGCGCCCGAGGGCCCCGCCCCGCGGCCCGTGGCCGCCGACGTCGTTGCCGGCACCCACCGCAGGATGGCGTGGAACGCCGGCACGGAGACGAGGGCCACCGCCCAGAACGCCGATCGCCAGCCCAGCAGCTGGCCCAGCAGGGCGCCGGCCGGCACCCCGGCGACGCACGCGAGCGTGACACCGCCGAGCAGGACCGAGGTGGCACGCCCCTTGGCGTTCGCCTCGACCATGCCGGCCGCCGTCGCGAGGCCCACGGCCAGGAACCCCGCGTTGGCCAGGGCGCCGACGGCCCGCGTGGCCAGCAGGACGCCGAAACTCGTGGTGATCGCGCCGACGACATGAGCGAGCACGAAGGCCGCCAGGAACGACAGCAGCGCCCGGCGTCGGCACCACCGCAGGCCGACGACCGCCGTCAATGGCGCGCCGACGACCATTCCGAGTGCGAAGACCGACGTCAGGGTGCCGGCCACCGGAAGGGACACCTGGAGGTCGGCGGCGATGTCCGGCACCAGGCCGGACAGCATGAACTCGGACGTCCCCTGGGCGAAGACCGCCAGTCCGAGCATGTAGAGAGCAAGGGGCATGAGTAAGGCTCCACAGCCGCGTCGAGAGTGGGTGACAGAACGCGGCGCACCGCGCCGTCGCCGTGGCGTGCGGACGGGCGTGAAGGCGGCCGTCCGGCCGGGCGCGCGCGGCAATCACCGCGAGAAGGGAACCGGAAACGGCAGGGCGGACCTCACCACGGACGGTGGCGACGGCCCTGCGGAATTCCGGGAAGACAGTCCCGTACGACGGCGATCCGGTGGCGCGCGGAGCGGAAGGGCGCGCGGCCTCGGAGGCGGCGGTTCGTCAGCCGACGACTCGGAGGGGGCGGCGCTTCGGCGCGGCGGGAGGAGAAGCCACCGAACGGCCGGTGGCTAGCGTCTTGACGCCTCGGGACTGGACATGGGGGCCACCCTAGGAAACGGAAGATCGGCTCGTCCAGCGGATTTTTGTGCGGGCGTGCTGCCGACCGAGCCATAAGAGGGGGCGCCCGCCGTTGAGGACCGGCCGGCGGGGCCCCGCCGGCCGGACGCGTCACGTCCCCGTGACCCCGTCGATGCGCTCCCTGATCAGATCCGCGTGGCCGTTGTGGCGCGCGTACTCCTCGATCATGTGGACCAGAATCCAGCGCAGCGAGACCTCCGGCTCACCCAGGCCGGCCGCGTCCTCCTCGGAGAGCCGGCCGCAGTCGTCCAGTGAGGCGTCGGCGGTCAGTTCGCGGGCGAGGTCGATCTCGGCGCGCCAGGTGGCCAGCGCCTTGTCGATCCCCTGCTCGGGGTCGAGCGTGAAGCCGTACGTCGCCCGGTCCCCGTACAGCATGGGCACGTCCTGGCGTGCGAAGACCCGCCGGAACCAGCTTCTCTCGACCTCCGCCATGTGCTGGACCAGCCCCAGCAGGGTCATCGGCGACGGCTCGGCGGAGGCCGTACGGACCTGTTGGTCGTCGAGCCCCTCGCACTTCAGCGCGAGGGTGGCGCGGTGGAACTCCAGCCAGCTGTCCAGCATGGAGCGTTCATCGGCACGTAATGGCGGGATCGGCCGCCCATCGGGTGTTCTGCGCATGCCGACACCCTGGCACGCCCCTCTGCCGATCAACAGGGGGGGGCCGCCGGTCGGCAGAGGGGCCGCCGCGCCCTGGCCATGTCGGCGGAGGGACCACCAATTCCCTGCATGGTTCGGCACGCCGTGGTCACGTGGTCGAGAATCGCGGCATGGGTAAGACATACGACCGAATCGACGGGGCCGGGACCTGGAAGGCCACCGACGCGGGGGTTCTGCGGCTCCCCTCCGGGCGCCTCGTGCGGGGCCGAGGGCTGCGCCACCCGCTCCCGGCCGGGTCGACGCCCACGTACGCCGTGTACCTGCTCGGCAAGCGGCCCCCCGAGGTGCCCTGGGACGCCCGGTGGCTGCGCTGGCCGGACTTCCGGCTGCCGAGCGACTGCGAGGAGGCCCGGGCCGTCCTGCGCGAGGCCTGGGCCCGCGCCGCCGACGAGCGCGTCGAAATCGCCTGCGGCGGAGGCCGCGGCCGTACCGGAACGGCCCTCGCCTGTCTCGCCGTTCTGGACGGGGTGCCGCCCCACGAGGCGGTGGATTTCGTGCGCCGCGGATACGACCGGCACGCCGTCGAAACGCCCTGGCAGAAACGCTACGTCCGCCGCTTCGCCGAGTGACGTGCGCGCGGGGCGGTGGTCGTGAGGCTGTCGCTGCCGTGCAGTGGGTGGGGCGGCTGAGCGGCGGAGGCGCTGTCAGTGCTCGCCCCTACCGGGCCGTAGGAGTACAGGGCGCCGTCAGCTGAAGGAGCGGCGGTAGGCGTGGGGGCTGACGCCGACGGTGCGTTTGAAGCGGTCGCGGAAGGCCGTGGACGAGCCGAAGCCGACCTGGGCGGCGATGCGCTCGACGGAGTGGTGTGTGGTCTCCAGGAGGTGTTGGGCCTGGCGGATGCGTGCGCGGTGGAGCCACTGGAGCGGGGTGGTGCCGGTCTGTTCGCCGAAGCGGCGGATCAGTGTCCGGGTGCTGACGCCGGCCCGGGCGGCGATGTCGGCGAGGGTGAGGGGGCGGGCGAGGTTGTCCTGCATCCAGAGGAGCAGCGGTTCGAGGGCGGAGCCCCGAGGGGTCGGCGCGTAGTCGTGGACGATGAACTGCGCCTGTCCGCCTTCGCGTTCGAGCGGCATGACGGACAGGCGGGCGGCGTCGGCGGCGACGGCCGAGCCGTAGTCGCGGCGGATCATGTGCAGGCACAGATCCAGGCCCGCGGCCGCGCCTGCCGAGGTGAGGATTTGCCCGTTGTCGACGTACAGCACGTCCGGGTCGACCTCGATGTCCGGGTGGTTGGCGGCCAGGAGACCGGCGGCGGCCCAGTGTGTCGTGGCCCGCAGGCCGGTGAGCAGGCCGGCGGCGGCCAGGGGGAAGGTGCCCGAACAGATCGAGGCGATGCGCGTGCCGTCCGCGGCGGCCGCTCGCAGCGCGCCGCGGACGTTCGAGGAGAGCGGGGCTTCCGGCGCGGCGGTGCCGGGCACGATGATCGTGTCCGCGCCCCGGAGCCCGTCGAGGCCCCAGGGTGCGCGCAGGACGAAGGCCCCGGTGTCGATCTCCTGTCGCTCGG
Source organism: Streptomyces sp. URMC 123 (assembly GCF_051386515.1). NCBI lineage: Bacteria > Bacillati > Actinomycetota > Actinomycetes > Kitasatosporales > Streptomycetaceae > Streptomyces > Streptomyces sp. URMC 123. The sequence continues at coordinate 19,096 of NZ_JBPQTV010000032.1, forward strand.
CGCACACGCGGATCTGGTAGCCGGGGCGCCCATCCGGGAGGCGGGTGCGGGTGAAGACCTCGATCGGGGTGGAGAGGTCGAACGGGATCACCCGGTCCAGCGCGAGAACGGCGACGGTGTGCATGACCGGAAAGTACCCCGTCGCCGGACCACGGCTCCGGTTCCGGTGTCCGGATACCTCGCCTTCACCGCGGCTCAGTGGCCCCATCTCAGGCTTGGCGCTATCCCGTTGACAACTGTCACTCCTGCCGCTGGGAGGGGAGGCGGCAGCCGGTTTACGTTCGTGGCGTATTCAGCGCAGTCCGCCACTTCCCGAATCCGGAGGGCCCTCCATGCATGCTCAGATCGTCTTGTTCAACGGCTTCGACCCGCTCGATGTCATCGCTCCCTACGAGGTGCTGTACGCCGGCGGTATTGCCTCCGCGGGCGCGGTGAGCGTGGAACTGGTCTCCGCCGAAGGGCCACGCGAGGTGGTCAGCGGCACCGGCGGGCTGGCGCTGCGCGCCACTGCCGCCCTCGACCCCGGGCGTGCCGGCCTCATCCTGGTTCCCGGCGCCTCGGGCCGGGTCGGAGAACTTGGCGAGGTTCCTGACCACGACGCGGGGACCGGGGAGTGGCGGCAGGACGAGTACATCTCGGTACTGCTGGGCCGCACCCTGGCCACCGAGCTGCCCGCGCTGTTGAAGGCCGCGATGGAACATCCCGAGGTGACAGTCAGCGCCGTGTGCGGCGGGTCGCTCGTCCTGGCCATGGCGGGCCTGCTGGAGGGACGCCATGCCACCACCCACCACATGGCCATGGACATGCTCGGTGCTACGGGCGTCCACGCGGTGAGCGCCCGCGTCGTCGATGACGGCGACCTCGTCACCGGCGCCGGCGTCACCTCAGGACTCGACCTGGCCCTGTATCTGCTGGAGCGCGAGGTGGGCCCCCGGATCGCTCGTGCCGTCGAGGAGCTGTTCGCCTATGAGCGCCGCGGCACTGTCTGGCGACACTGCGGCCCGGAGCCCGTCCGATTCTGACCGCTGCCCCGCCCGCTGCACTGCCCGTTGGCACCACCGAACCGTCAGGAAGAACAGCAGCATGTCCGTCGAAGGCACGTGGGACCTGTCCATCGCCACCCCCATCGGTAGGATCAAGGCCGTAGCCGAGTTCCGGCGCGAGGAGGGTGTCCTCGTCGGAACCGCCCACGGGGCGGGAGAGGAAGTACCGCTCAGCGACGTTGTCCTCGACGGCGACCGGCTCACGTGGAAGCAGGCCATCACCAAGCCCATGCGGCTGAACCTGGTCTTCGCCGTGAGAATCGACGGCGACACTCTGACAGGTACGTCCAAGGCCGGACGCCTTCCGGCCTCGAAGGTCACCGGCGAGCGCCGCACCCTCCAGGCGGCCCCGGAGCACTGACTCTCGGGCAGCCAGGCTGCAGCCGGGGCCTGGCGCCCAGACACCGACGCGCTGCGCAGCGTCCTTACGCGGCCGGGTGCTGCTTCGCTCCCCACCCGTGGATGCGGCGTCGGCGATCGCCCCAACACAAGGCCCGCCGCACTGGGTTGCGACGGTCCGGATCGCCGCGATCCGGGGGTCAGCAAGGCAAGGGTCTCGTCGTGGTTCCGCCCGGTGACTCGGTGAGCGCGGCGTGCGGGAGGGCTCATCAGTCCTTCAGGTGGCCGGGTCCCCGGCAGGGCACCCGGCCCCGTAGGCGTTCGCGTGGATCGCGGTGCCCTCCCGGTCGCTGAGGTGGAAGCAGTGGCCGTTGGCCCAGATCGTGACAGCGTCGGGCCGGTGCTCGACCTCGAACGGCTCGTCGCCGTGCGACGTCCCACACCAGGCGTCGTCTCCCGCGCCGTCTTCCGCGGGCGAGTGGGTGACGACGACGCACGTCTCCTTCGGCAGGACCCGGTGGGTGTCCGCCCAGGGCTCCACCGTCAGCTCCAGCGGCTTCTCGCCCTCGTTGCTGACCACCAGCCGTGCTGTTCTCCCCGTGAACATTTCAGGACCCCGCTCGACTCTCGCGCCGTCACGCGCGCCACCGCAGGACATGCGGGTGGGCACAGCACGATCCTCACACGGGCCGGCTCCCCGGTCGGCCCGGCCGGCCCCTGGTCGCGGGGCCGCACCGTGGCGGTCCTTCCGACCGAGGGAACACCTGCCGACACGGAGCGGTTTTTCGTACACTTCCGTGCTGCGGGGGCGAGTGGCTACGCACTTGCCCCCGCGCCAGCGTGCCCTGCCGGTACGCTGGCGCAGTCATGAGATGGCGATACGGGCCCGCCGAGAACGCGGTCGTCGCCCGGCAGATGCGTGGCTTCTTCGCGGCCCTGCCCGCCGAAGCCCGTAAGAACCCCCGGCGCGTGGCCGCGCTCTACGCCGACTACGTGTTCCACCGCCGTCGGCACAACCTCGTGGACGACAAGCGCCGCACCGCCTCGCGCTTCCACGTCGGCATCGGGATCGGCCCGGGCGCCTTCGACCGCGTGACCAAGCGGGCGGTCCTCGTCTCCGACACGCTCCTGCTGTCCCACAACGGCCACGGCGCACCCCACCGGGTCGGCACCTTTCTGCGGCAGCCGCACCTCCCGAGCCCCGGTGCGGCCGAGGAGCCCTGTCGCCTTCCGGCGGGACCGTTCACCACCGAGATCCTGCGTATGTACTGCCCCGACATGGAGGACCTGGGGCGCTGGCTGCTGAACACGGAGCCGCTGCTGCGCGCCGGACTCGCGTGGTACCTGCCCACGTATTCCGTGAGCCGGGACGAGGCCTTTCGGGGAATGACGGGAGCCGACCTCTCCGCGGCCGCGCCGACCGTCGACCGCGCCGCGCCGACCGTCGACGGCACCGCGCCGACCGTCGACGGCGCCGCGCCCACGGCCCACTCGGAGGTGCCGGGGCTGCTGGACTTCCTCCGGACGGGGCGCCGTGTCGTCGCCCAGGGCGACACGCCCTCCCTGAAGAGCCAGGTCGTTCGTCCGGTCGTCGAGGACGTGGACCTGCCGTTCCTCGACGGCGTGCCCACCGACGTGTTCAGCGCCGTCACGGTCGAGGAATTCCACGCCTACCGCGCCTTCCGCAGCTGGCTGCGGCAGGAAATGCTGAACCTGGACACCGCGTTGAACGCCATGGAGAGCGAGCGAGAGCTGATGAAGATCAGCCTCCGCATCCAGGACGGGATGCTGGGCATGCGGTCCCGCATGGGCCAGGTCCGCCGCAAGCGCGCCGTGGCGGCGACCGGAGCGGTGATCGGAACGGTGAGCGCCACCCTGGTCGCCGTCCACGGCCCGGCGATGCAGGCGGCACTCACCGCCCTCCTCGGAGGCGCCACCGGCGGTCTGTGGGGCGCCCTCCAGGCCGGATCGGAGAACAGCCCCCGCACGCTCCGCGACGACGCGTGGTACTACGTATGGCAGTTGTCCCGGGCGGACCACAGCCGGACGCTGTGACGCCAGCTGCGGCCGCGGCCGCGCCGCGAGCGCGGCTCGACGGGGTTCCCGGACGGCACCGCCGGCGCCGGCGAGCCTCAGCGCTCGTAGGGGAACCGCGCGAGCGGCGTCTCGCCGGCGAAGAACGTCTTGGCGCGGATCAGCGCCCGCTCGTCGTTCCGCACCTGGCCCGGCCGGGAGCCGTTGCCGAACAGCACCCCGCCGAACCGCATCCGCATGTACGCCGCCGAGTTGTTGAGGGTGGTCACCAGGCCGTCGGCGACGCGCTCGTCGTCGTGCGCCATGGCCGTCACCCCCCACAGCGTCCGGCCCGCCATCCGCTCCATGAAGTCCGAGTCCGGCGCCGTCAGCCAGCCCGACCAGTAGTCCAGGTAGCGCTTGATCTGCGCGGACAGCGTGTACCAGTACAGGGGCGAGACGAGGACGATATCGGTGGCCGCCACCGTGGCCTCCCGCAGCGCCTCCTCCGTCTCGTCGACCGGCCAGGAGCCGGCCTCGTGCCGCCCGTCCTGGAAGTCGGGCAACGGCAACCGGTTGAGGTCCACCCACTGCTGGGGGATGCCGGGGGCCAACTGCTCGGCGGCCGCCCGCGCGAGGATCTCCGTGTTGCCGTCGGAGCGGGAACTGCCGAGAACGAAGAGGAACGAGCGGCCGGTCGCGGCCTGGCCGTTGGGGTCGACAACAGAAGACGTCATGCGTCACTTCCAGTCGTGCGTATCGATGGGGCGACGTGCGCGGAATTCTCGCTCACGAGGTGAGGTTAGAGCTTCACATCGGTGGCAAGGTCAACATCGGATGGGGGACTGGGCACATGCTGATCGGGGAGTTGTCCCGGCGTACGGGGGTCAGCCCGCGGCTGCTGCGGTACTACGAGGAACAGGGGCTGCTCGCCGCCGGGCGCGGCCCGAACGGCTACCGCACCTACGACGAGGGCGCCGTGGCCACGGTCCGGAAGGTCCGTGCCCTGCTCGACGCGGGGCTGACCACCGAGGTGATCCGTACGGTGCTGCCGTGCGCCCGGGGCGAGGGGCCGGAAGGACCGAGGTTCACCTGGTGCACGGAACTGCGGGACACGCTGGCGCGGGAACTGGCGGCCACGGACAAGCGCATACACGACCTCCAGCGCACCCGTAGCACCCTCGCCGGTTTTCTGGCGCAGGCCCACGCCCCGGCCGGCTGATCGGACGCGGCCCCGGCCTTCGCACCCGCCGCCGGCCCCCGCACCCCCGTACCCCCGGCCCCCGTACCCGTAATTCCGCACCGCCGCCACGCCTACCCCGTACCGCCCTCACGCCCGCCCGGGCGCGTACGGGGTGCCGTCCGCCGAGGTGACCGCGATGGTGGTGGTCCGGCCGCCGGGCTCCATCCGGATGAGGGGGATCGCCTTGTCCCGCGGGCCGCCGTCGCCGCCGATGGTGATCCAGCCGCTCGCGCCCGGCAGCCCCTCGCCCTCGCGCAGTGCGGACAGCGTCCGGTAGACGTCGGTGGCGGTGGGGCGTGACACCGCCGGGGTGCTCCGGATGGCCCGGGTGGCCGTCAGCAGGGCGTCGTACATCATGATCGCCCGGCCGTCGTCGAGATCGCTGCCGGGGAACGCGGCGGCGAACGTGCCGTCGCGGAACGGGGCGACGGCCCGCGGCGCGAACGCCTCGGGCGCCGTGTCCCAGGCCCCCGGGTGGGCCAGCCCCGTGTAGACGAGGTCGACCCGGCCGGCCCGCAGCGCCGCGTCCAGCTCCTCGGGGCCGAAGCCGTCGGTGCGGACGACCTGCGTGGTGTCGTCCCCCGAGAGCACGGTCAGCGGGCGGTCCCGGCACGGCCGTCCGGCGAGCGCGGTCAGAAAGGCGGGCAGCGAGGTGCCGCGGCCGGCGAAGTAGACGACGTCCGGCCGCGCGGCGCACATCTCGTCGAGCTGGCCGCGGAAGGCCCGGGTCAGGTGGGGCTGCGAGGAGTCGAACAGGGTCGGCTCCTCGTCGGCCAGACGGTCGGCCGGTACGCGGGCCCGGAACTGCGTGGCCAGGGTGCTGGTGTACTGGTCGCCCGCGGCGACGTCCTGGACGAGCAACACCCGGGCGTCGGCGTGCTCGCCCGTCGACAGGAAGCGCACGGCGGCGGCCGCCTGGTCGGCGTTGGCCGGCGCGACCCGGACGAGGCCCGGGGTGCCCGCCCATGAGTCGGCCGTCAGGACCGAACCGAACGCGGGCAGGCCGCCGGCCGTCAGGGCGCCGACCATGTCCTGGCTGGAGGCCGTGCTGCCACCCAGTCCGACCGCGGCCACGATCCGCTCGGCGCGCTGCCGGTGGAGCACCTGCCCGACGGTGTACTCCCGCTGCTCGGCCGTGCCGCCGGTCTGGGCGAACAGCAGTCTGATGCCGGCGCCGGCCGTGGCGGCCGGGTCGCGATTGGCCCGGCGCTGGGCGAGATACGCGCCCTCCAGGTCGTGCCGGACGCTCTCCATCAGGCTGGTGCCGTCGTACTCGGCGGTGATCGGCGTGAGATAGACGATCGTCGCGAACGGTCGCCCGCCCGGTTCGGCGGCCGCCGCGACGACCCGCCGGTTCTCCGCGTCGATCAGCCTCAGAACCGGTGCCAGGTCGCCGACCGAGGAGCCCGGCGACGTCGACGTGCCGGCCAACAGGCCGACACAGGTGCGGGTCGCGCCCTCCCCGATGCTCCGCAGCCCCTTGGCGCAGCCGGCGCCGCCCGGTGGGGCGGCGAAGCGTGGTGCGTCGCCCGGGACCACCAGGGCGACGAGCACGGCCAGGCCGGCGGCCAGCACCGCCGCGAACGGCCGTCCGCCCGGCCAGGGGCGGCGCCATGCGCTGCGCCGGGCGCCGTACCCCGGGCCGTGCCGGGTGCCGTGCCCCCGGCCGCGCCACGCGCCGCGGCGGGCGCCGTGCTCCGGGCCGTGTCGGGTGCCGAGCCGCCCGCCGGGCGCCCCGAGGGGCGGGTCGGGGTCGCACGCGCCCTCCTCCACCCGCGCGGCCAGGCGCAGCACCTCCTCCAACGGCGGCCGCCGGGCGGGGTCCTTGACCAGGCAGCGGGAGATCAGCGGGCCCAGCGGACCCGGTACGCCGGTCAGGTCCGGCTCCTTGTGCACCACGGCGAAGGCGGCCGCGATCGGCTCCCTGCCCGCCGACTCGGGGTCCTCGAAGGGGCTGCGGCCGGTGGCCGCGAAGGCGAGCACGGACCCCAGGGCGAACACGTCCGTCGCGGGGGAGATGCCGCGCGGGCCGTTCAACTGCTCCGGCGCCATGAACGCGGGCGTGCCCACCATGCTGCCGCTGCGCGTCAGCGCCCGGCTCTCCGCCACGGAGCGGGCGATACCGAAGTCGATCACTCGGGCGCCGTCGTCCGCCAGCAGGACGTTGCCGGGCTTCAGGTCCCGGTGCACGATGCCCTGCTGATGGATGTCGCGCAGGGCCTCCGCGAGCTGGCCGGCCAGCCGGGCGATCTCACTCACCGGCAGTGGGCCGCCGGACCGCACCCGTACGGCCAGCGACTCGGCGGGTACGTACTGGGTGGCCAGCCAGGGCGGATCGCCGTCCGGCGCGGCGTCCACCACGGACGCCGTGAACGCGCCGCTGACCTTGCGCGCCGCCGCCACCTCGCGCCGGAACCGGGCCCGGAAGTGCGGGTCGTCGGCGTACTCGGAGCGGATCACCTTCAGCGCGACCTGGCGGCCCGCGGGGCTGCGCGCCAGGTACACCACCCCCATGCCCCCGGCCCCGAGCCGCCGTTCCAGGGTGAACTCCCCGATCCGCCGCACCCGGACAACATACCCAATCCGGACCGGGCCCTTTCCCCCGCTCGTGGCGTCGCTTCATCCGCCCGTAATGAAGAGGAGCCGGCCCCGGGCCGGGCTGTACGGTCGCGGCATGACCAGCGAGAACTCCCCGACCCCGGCCGTTTCCCCCACCACACCCGTCCTGCGGTGCGCCCTCGACGGGCCGAAGCTCGACGGCGGCGGCGCGGCGCTCGATCTCATCGGGGAGGCGATGGGGTGCGGCGCCGAGGTCGTGGTGGTGCCGGTGGAGCGGCTGGGCGACGACTTCCTCTCCCTGCGTTCCGGCGTGTGCGGCGAGGTGATCCAGAAGTTCGTGAACTACCGCACGCGGCTGGTGATCCTGGGCGACATCGCCTCCCGCGTCGCCGAGAGCACGTCCCTGCGCGACTTCGTACGCGAGGCGAACCGCGGCACGCAGATCTGGTTCGTCGCGACGGAGGACGAACTCGGAGAACGGCTGCGGTAGTGCCTTGAGTCGGCGGAGCCTATGGTGCACCGCATGATCGACTCGTATGCGCGGTCCGACGACATCGACGTCGCGACAGCCGCGGCACGTGCCGGCGCGGACGTGGTGCGCGGCCTGTACGGCCGGCGACTGGCCCGGGTGGACAAGGGCGCCGGGGACTTCGCGACGGCCGCCGACGTGGCGGCCGAGAAGGCGATCCTCGGCGTCATCCGTGCCGCCCGGCCCGACGACGCGGTGCTCGGCGAGGAAGGCGGGCAGCGGGGAGCGGCCGACGCCGCGCGCCAGTGGCTGGTGGACCCCTTGTGCGGCACGCTCAACTACGCCACCGGCACGATGCTGGTGGCCGTCAATGTCGCGCTGCGCGGCGGGGCGGCGGCGGTGGCCGACCCGTTCGGCGGCGAGGTCTACCGCACGGACGGCGAGACGGCCCGGGTGCGGCACGACGGGGCCGACGCGCCGCTCGTGCCCACGGCGGCCACCGGGCTGGTCGACGTCAATCTGGACCCCCCGTTTCCGAGTGCGCCCGGCTTCCGGGCGGTGGACCTGCTGGCCCACCCCGGGTTCGGGGAGCGGTTCCGGCCGCGCGTCGTGTCCTCGACGCTGGCGCTGGCTTGGGTCGCGGCCGGCAAGCGTGCCGCGTACGTCACCGATGGCGGTGACCTGTCCGGGAGCGTGCACTTCGCCGCCGGCATCGCCGTGTGCCGTGCGGCCGGCTGCGTCGTCACCGGCATCGACGGCGCCCCGCTCGGGCGGACGGGCCGGGGGCTCGTGGCGGCCGCCGACGCCGAGACCCATGAGGCGCTGATGTCGCTGATCCGCGGCAGCGGTTAGGGGTTAGGGCGGTTCGCCGGAAAGGTCAGGAGGGCCCGCGGGAGAGAGTGGCGGGGCCCGCGGGAGCGGTTGGACGGGCGCCGCGGGCGGTCAGGTCGCGTACCGCTCCGGCTTGGGCGCCCGGCTCATGAGCGTGTGCGCGGCCTCGGTGACCGTGATGGTGCCCTGGACGACGGCGGCGACGACGTCGGTGAGGGGCATCTCGACACCGTGCCGGCGGGCGAGGTCGAGAACGGAGCGGGCGGAGGCGACTCCCTCGGCGGTCTGCCGGGTGCCGGCCGTGGCCTGAGCCACCGTCATGCCCCGGCCGAGGCACTCGCCGAAGGTCCGGTTGCGGGACAGCGGCGAGGTACAGGTGGCGATGAGGTCGCCGACCCCGGCCAGCCCGGAGAAGGTGAGGGGATCGGCGCCCAGCGCCGTGCCGAGCCGGGCGGTCTCCGCCAGCCCCCGGGTGAGCAGCAGCGAGCGGGCGTTGTGCCCCAGCCCCATCCCGGCGGCCAGCCCGACGGCGAGGGCGATGACGTTCTTCACCGCGCCGCCGAGTTCGCAGCCGACGACGTCGGTGTTGGTGTAGGGGCGGAAGTACGGGGTCAGACACGTCTCCTGGAGGGCCTTGGCGACGGTGTCGTCACGGCAGGCGACCACCGAGGCGGCCGGCTGGCGCGCCGCGACCTCCCGCGCGAGGTTCGGGCCGGAGATCACCGCGATCCGCTCGGCCGGCAGTCCGGCCACCTCGGCGACGACCTCGCTCATCCGCAGGCCCGTACCGGCCTCGATGCCCTTCATCAGGCTGACGACCACGGTGTGCGCCTCCAGCAGCGGCGCCCACCGGGAGAGGTTGGCGCGCAGGGACTGCGCGGGGACGGAGAGCAGGGCGTAGTCGGCGCCCGCGAGGGCCCGCGCGACGTCGGTCGTCGCCCGCAGGGACGGGGGCAGGGGGATGCCCGGCAGATAGCCGGGGTTCTCCCGCCGGCCGTTGATCGCGTCGGCGATCTCCCGGCGGCGGGCATGGAGGACGACCTCGTTCCCGGCATCGGCCAGGACGACGGCGAAGCCGGTGCCCCATGAGCCGGCCGAGAGCACCGCGATCCGACTCATGGACTTCTCCATCCCCGCGACGCGGGCCGCGCTTCCAGCCGCACGGCGCCCCCGCACGGCACTCGCCGCCACGGCGGACCCTATCGGCGCCCCCGGCGCCCGACAGGGCGGCGCCGGAAACAGCCCCGGAAGGGTGGGAGCAGGCGCGTTCGGCTGACAGCGTGGGCGGTCGGCCGCGCAATCGCCGAGAATCATCCGTGGTGGATGCATGCATGTGTATGGGTGCATCGGAACGGAAACCGCTCTTTGTTGCCCGTGCGTACATGATGCATGGGGCACCTATCACGTATTGACGGTCGATCCACGGGCCGCATAGTGTGCAACGCATTGATCGGTAAGGGCACTTCGACCGACCCTCCGCAGAAGGGCTTGGGCGCACCAATGTCCATGCGCACCGACGTGATTCTTGAGGGCACCACCCCCTCGCCCGACGGCGAGCGCGTGGTCGCGATGGGCGTCATGGCCGCCCTCGACACGAGCCGTACCCGGAACGGGCCACCGACGTCGCTCTGATCGTCGCGGCCCGGTTGTAACGGCAGGTTTCACGACCATGACACAGCCTCATCTCTCCGCCGTGCCGCCGCCCGCCGCCGGGCCCCCGGCGTCCCGCCTGTTCTTCACCCTCTTCTTCACCCTGACCTCCTTCGCCGAAGGCGGACAGGCCGTCGTCCTGCTGTGGCTCACCTACGCGCTGACGAGCAACGCCTTCCTCATCGGCGTGATGGTCGTGCTCGGCTATCTGCCCGCGGCGCTCCTCGGACTGCTCTTCAAGCGGTTCGCCGACCGGGGCCGGGCGAACCTGGTGGCCCGCGCCACCAACACCGTGCTGTCCGGCGTGTCGCTGCTTCTCGCGGTGCAGCACCTGTCCTCGGGCGACCATGTCGCGCTGTCGATCACGGCGATCGCGCTGAGCCAGATCGTGCTGTCGATCGCGAAGATGTTCAACAAGGCAGCGCTGAACCGGCTGATCCGGGCCTCGTTCGAGGCCGAGGCGGCCAAGAGCTTTCTGGCGATGTCCCAGTCGGCCTCCCTCATCGGCCAGGTCTTCGGCGCGGGGCTGGCGGGGGTGGCCCTCGCCCAGGGCTGGGTCACCGCCTCCCTGTTCTGCGCGGCGGCCGCGTACGCCGCGAGCGCGCTGTCCCTGGCCCGCGGCACGCGTGGGGTGGCGGCCCGGCGCCGGGGCGAGGAGCGGCGCCGGGGCGCGGAGCGGTTCGGGCAGCGCGCCGAGCACCGCGAACGCGGGGCGGACGGCCCGGGGCCGGCGCCCATCCACTGGCACTACGGGCTGGTCGCGGTGCTCGTGTTCTCCGTGCCGAGCAGCGGTGCCCTCCAGTTCCTGAACACCCTCCTCGTCCCGCTCGCCGACGCCGTCGCCCCCGGGCGGCCCTCGTACTACGCCCTACTGAACATCGTCACGGTCTGCGGCGGCTTCCTCGCCGGCATCCTGCTGTCGGCGTCCGCCGTGTCCCCCCGGCGCGTCCTCGCCTGGGCCCTGCCGGCCACCACGCTGCTGGCCCTCGCCCTGGCCGTGTTCGACAGCCGGCTCGTCGTGGCCGTCGTGGGGTTCGCGCTGTCGCTCGTCGTCACCTGCCATGTGATCTGCATGCAGGTGCTGACCAACCAGGTCCCCCAGGAGCACGAGGTCGGCCAGTTCGCCGTCGTCCGCAATGTCGTGGCGTCGCTCGCCAAGGCGGGTTACGCGTTCGCCGCCGGAACGCTGGCGGGGCTGTGGGGCGTCACCGTCGCCTCGGTGGTCCTGGCCGGTTCGACCGCGCTCTTCGCCCTCGCCTGGCTGGTGACGCGGCCACTGCCCCATGTGATGGGCCCGCCGCCCGACGTGTCGTCGAAGAGCAGGCTCACGCCGGAGGAGCCGAAAGCCGGGGCGGGGTCAGGGTGAAGCGCTCGGGCGCCTCGCCCTGAAGGTGGCCGGCCGGGAGCTTACGGCCGAAGGCGACGAGCAGGAGGTCCTGCGCGGCGCCGATCAGGGGCGCTCCGGTGCCGAAGGACCAGTCCAGATCGGTGGCGCGGAGCTCCACCCCGTCCAGGCGGGCCCCGAAGAACCGCGTGGACTTCGGCGTGACGGCGTCCAGGAGCACGCGCAGGCGGTCCTCGGGGACCCGGCGGTCCAGGCCCAGGGCGACGGTGATGTCCAGGCCGTGGACGACATCGTGCCCCAGCGCCGAGGTGATCCCGCCGACCGGCGGGGTCCAGGGGTGATGCGCGTTGTCCCTGAGCGCGGCGGCGAGTTCCTCCGTGGAGAGGACGGCCGCGTCCTTGCGGGCGCACCGATCGGTCATCCGGTGGAGACTTCCCCGGGCCTTGAGGAGTTCGAGGGCCACCGCGCCCAGGGAGTACCGGAACCCCAGGGACATATGGGCCGCCACCTCCCGTACGCGCCATCCCGCGCACAGGGTGGGCGCGTCCCACTCGGCGGCCGGCAAGCCGTCCAGCACCGCCGCCAACTCCCGGCGCTCCGCCGCGATCGCGGCCCTGATGTCCGTCCGTGCGTTCATGCGTGAGGTCTCCCGCCCTGCAGCCGTACTGGCCCGAGGTGGGTCGTCCACCCCGTATCCATAATCAGATTACTGTAATAATGAGATTATGAGAATGACCAGGGCGGAGACCAAGGAACGCAACCGCCGGGCCCTGATCGACGCCGCGCGCCGGATCGTCGCCCGGGACGGCCACCGCGCCCGGCTCGACGAGATCGCCGAGCAGGCCGGGCTGACCACCGGCGCCGTCTACTCGCTGTTCGGCAGCAAGAACGGCCTGATGACGGCACTGATCGCCGACGACCTCGGCCCGCACTACGACGACATCGAGCAGGCCGCGCCCGCCGAACTGACCCTCGTGGAGGCCGTCGACGCCTTCGCCCGCTACTACCGGCGCGTCTGCGACGACCCCGACGCGGTGCGGCAGCTGTCGTTCCAGCTCAGCCTCCAGGACATGGCCCTGCGCGACCCGGACATGCGGACCCGGTTCGCCGCGGCCGTCCGGTCGCACGAGGAGCGCCTGATCGCGCTGTTCACCGGAAGAGCGCACGGCGGCGGCACGGTGACCCCGCGCCAGGCCCGGCGCCTGGCCATCGCGGTCAGGGCGCTTCTCATCGGCCTCAGCCAGGGCGTCACCCTCGGCCTGGCCGAAGCGGCCCCGGAGTCGTACTTCGCCGACGCCGCCCGCGCCCTGACCGCCCCCGAGGTGCTCGGCCCGCCGTGACCTCGCGGTCCGCCCCGGACGCGTGGGCCTTCACAAACCGTGGATGGCCTCGCCCAGGTCGTCGCCGTAGGAGCCCCAGCAGATCACCGAGCCGTCGACATCGAGCTGGCCCATGTACCAATCGCCCTCGTCCCGCGCGAGGCACAGGCCACCGAACTGGAGGATGACATCGGGCCGGAGCGTCGTGTAGTCGCTCCGGTCCGCGTTCTCGATGACGACGAGCCGATCGAGGGAGAGCTCCGTGGCATTCCGGGCACCGGAGTGCGCGCGCACCCGCTCGATCGTCCATCCCTCCGGCAGACCTGTGTTCACCGGCACATGATCTCAGCAGGGGCCCGGCCGCGGCCATTCCTCGCTGGCCGGGAGATAGAGGGTGCGCCCGGGCGTGAGAATCACCGTGGCGCGGGTGCGGCCGTCCCAGATGTGTCCGCGGCCGTTGTAGCGGGGGGTGAGATAGGACCATTCGAGGTTGCCGGCGATCATCCACTCCAGGGCGTCCAGGTAGCGCAGGACCGCGGGGTCCTGCCCCGCCGGGCCGCCGCGCAGTCGCGCACGAAGGGAGTCGAACTCGTCCTCGACCCGGGTGATCGTGGCGGCGATGCGGTCGACGGCGGCCTGGAGGTCCCCGCCGTTGTCGGCCAGGGCGAGCCGGACCTCGTTCATGGTGTCGCCGCTGTACAACTCCTTGCGGTACGAGAAGATGTCGTTGACGCCGATCCAGTGGCGGCTCACCAGCGGGGCGAGCCCCGACAGCTCCGGGTGGTCCCGCAGCGCGACGGTCAGGTCGATGCCCAGTCCGAATTCGGCCAGGGGGTAGCAGCACTCCCCGATGGACAGGTTGCGGTACTTCTCGTAGGTGGCCAGATCGAGGGTGTCGGCGTCCCGGGCGAGGCCCCGCTCGGTGCGACAGGCGTCGAGGAACCCTTCCAGGCTGTGCCTGTAGCGCTCCCACAGAGCGTCGGGCATGACCGCGCGCGTCCGCTCCCGCAGCTGCCCGAAGACCCGGGTGTAAGTGGTCTCGGCAGGCACCTTTTCCCCGGCGAGAACCCGCGCCAGCGCGGGGACGCCGAGCCGTTGGAGCCGCTGGGGCGAGGCGTGGACGAAGACGTCGTCGACGCTGAACAGAACGTCGATCCAGCGGCAGATCAAGTCGATCCGGTCGTCGCGCGCGGTGGCGTACACCAGCAGGTTCCACAGCGTGGTGCGGTGATCCAGGAACTCGTCGAGCAACTGTGGGCTGTCGTACGCCTCGCGCAGGTGGTGCGCCAGCCAGGCGCGGCCGCGCGTCTCCAGCGCCGCGATGCCGGGGCGGCGCCGGGCGGGCAGGAAGCGGGGCAGCGCCGGAAGCCTGAACCACGGGTATCCGTCGGCCGCCCCGCGGGGTGAGCAGGAACCGCGGCACCGCG
>NZ_JBPQTV010000033.1:0-32246 GCF_051386515.1 Streptomyces sp. URMC 123
AGGTGGCCGAGTGCCAGATGGCGAAGTTGACGTTTTCCTGCACCCGGTCGAGGACGCGGGGGTGCTCCGGCCGGGAGGCGGGCGTACGTGGGCCGGGGCGCGCGTACGAGGCGGGGTGCGCGTACGAGGCGGGGGTGCGGGTACGGCGTACGAGGCGGGGGCGCGCGGACGACTCGGCCGGCGCGGCTCACTGTTCCGCGTCCGGCCGCCCCGCCGCGGGATCGTGGACCGGCATGACCAGCGTGGTGAAGCTGCCCTGGTCGGCGGAGCGGACCACGGCGGGGCGCCACGGCGAGGAGACCTCCAGCAGCACATCCGGGCCGACGGCCGCCTCCAGCGCGGCCAGCAGCACGTCCGGGTCGAAGGCGATGCGCAAAGGGGGGCCGATGCGGATCGCCGGCAGTACGGTGCGAGGCCGGCCGCCGGAGAGGCGCCCGCCGGGCGGGCCGTCGAGCACGAGCTGCCGCTCGTCGGCGGTCAACAGGACCCGGCCGGTCCCCTCCCGGCCGAGGAGCGCGGCCCGCAGCGCGCCCCGATCGGTGATCACCCGGTGCCGGGCGGGCGGAAGGTCGTTCAGCACCAGCCGGTAGTCGGGGAAGACGTCGTCGACGGCCGACACCGTACGGGTCACGTCGCCGTCACCCGGTGCCGTACGGAGCCCGTCGCCGCCGCGGAAGCGGACCTCGCCGCCGTCGATCTCGACGGTGACCTCGGGCCGGCCCAGCGCCCAGGCCGCGACGGCCCGCATCCGCTCGGCCCCGATCAGCGCGTGTCCGGGCCCGCCCTCGGCCGAGAGCGCGCGCAGGACGCGGACGGACAGCCGGTAGCGGTCCGTGGCCACCAGGCGCACCTCGCCGCCGTCGAGTTCGAGGAGCACGCAGCCCAGCGCGGGAGCCTCCGCCCGTACGGCCGCGTCACCGGCCACGGCGGGCGCCACCTGCCGTACGGCACTGGCCAGTTCCGCTCCGCCGATCCGCGCCACGGTCCTCGTCGGCCGGCACCCGTACTCGCCCTCCGCCCCACTGTCGCCGTACGGCTCGGGCGCCCCACCCGTCCCACCCGTGCCACCCGGGAGACCGCGCAGGCCACGCAGGCCGCCCAGGTCGCGCAGCAACTCCTCGATCACGGCCACCGCCGCGGCCGCCCGGTCCCGCGCGGCGCGGGCGTGGCCCTCCAGGAGCCGCCGCGCCTCCTCCGGCGTGCCGTCGAGCACCGCCGAGACATCCGTCAGCGGCAGCCCGCCCTCCCGCAGCCGCCGTACGAGCACGGCGCGGGGCTCCTGCTCCGGCGCGTAGTGGCGGTACCCCGTCGACCCGTCCACCCGGGCGGGCCGGAGAATCCCGCAGTCGTCGTAGAACCGCAGGGCGCTCGGCGCGAGCCCCACCCGCCGGGCGAAGGCGCCGATGCTCAGCAGCGCGTCGGTGTCGTCCATGGGCGCGATTGTCGACGTTCGAGCGGCGTGAAGGTCAACACGCGCTCCCGTCCGCCCGCACGGCTGTGCGCCCCGAACGCCCCGCACCCCGGGCCCCGCCCAGCGCGCCACCGAACGTCAGGACAACTCCCGCAGCGCCGCACCGATCTCCGCCACCCCCTCGGCGATGGCCGCCGGCGCGCAGGCCGCGTAGCCGAGGACCAGTCCCGGCGGGCCGGGCAGCTGCCGGTGCCAGGACAGCGGCTGGCACTTCACGCCCCGGGCGAGCGCGGCGGCGGCGAGCTCCGTGTCGGGCACGTCGGTCCCGTACGCCACGGTCAGGTGCAGTCCGGCCGCCGCGCCGTGCACCACCGCGCCCGGCAGGTGGTCGGCGATGGCGGCGATCATCGCGTCGCGCCGCCGCCGGTGCCTGCCGCGCAGCAGCCGCAGATGCCGTTCCAGCGCGCCGGTCTCCATCAGCCGGGCGAGCACGAGCTGCGGTAGCGCCGCGTTGCCCAGGTCGGTGAAGCGCTTGGCCTCGACGAGCGCGTCGCGGTGGCGGGGCGGCGGCACGGCCCAGCCGATCCGCAGGGCCGGCGCGAGCAGCTTGGAGACGCTGCCCAGGTAGCAGACTCGGTCGGCGAGCAGGGCGCGCAGCGCGGGCACCGGCGGGCGGTCGTAGCGGTGCTCCGCGTCGTAGTCGTCCTCCAGGATCAGCCCGCCGTCCTCCGCCCAGCGCAGGAGCTCGCGGCGGCGCTCGCCGCTCGTCACCACGCCGGTGGGGAACTGGTGCGCGGGCGTGAGCAGTACGGCGCGGGCCCCCGTAGCGCGCAACGCGTCGACGCGTGCGCCGTTCTCGTCCACCGGCACGGGCGGGGTGGCCAGGCCCCCGTTCCGCAGGTGCTGCCGGATGCCGAGCGAACCGGGGTCCTCCACGGCGACACCGTCGACACCGTCCGCGCGCAGTACGGGGCCCAGCAGGGTGAGCGCCTGTGCGGTACCGGCGACGATCAGCACCTCGTCCGGCTCGACGCGGACGCCCCGGCCGCGCGCCAGCCAGCCGGCGACGGCGCGGCACAGCCGGAGGGCGCCCCGGGGGTCGCCGTAGCCGAGGTGCTCGGCGGCGGACGGCTCGTCGAGCACGGCGCGTTCGGCCCGCAACCAGGCGGCACGGGGGAACACCGCGAGGTCGGGCCGGCCAGGGGTGAAGTCGATCCGGGCGGGGGCGGCACGCAGCAGGTCGAAGACGTCGGGGCCGGGGGGCGCGGCGAACAGTACGGAGTGGTGTGGGGGGCGTGCGGGGAGCCGCACGAGCCCGCCGCCGCCTCTGCGCGTGCCGGCTGCCGTACGCCCCCGGGGAGCCGGCCCGGCCGGGACAGGCGCGGACACCGATACGGGCGGCGGCGCCGCGACCACCACCGTCCCCCCGCGGCCGCGCCCCTCCACCTGTCCGTCCTCCGTGAGCCGCCGGTACGCCTCCGTCACCACCCCGCGCGACAGACGCAGTTCGGCGGCGAGCACCCGCGTCGGCGGCAGCCTGCTGCCCACCGCCAGCCGGCCGTCGGCGATCGCCTGCCGCAGCCGCCGGGCCAGCCAGTCCGCCTTGCCGCCGGCGGGCGCCTCGCCGGCGTCGAGCTGGAGGAAGTCCGAGCCGCGCGACGCGGGCCCCGTACGACCCGCCGGCCCGGCAGCCGTACGGGGGCGTGCGCCACCGCCACGGCCGCCACCGCCGTCGCCCGCCGCCCGTTCCGCCGCCCGTTCCGCCGGCCCGGCGATGCGCCCGCTCACGCCACCGCCAGCCGCACGCCCAGGGCCACGAAGCAGACGGCGAACACCCGCCGCACGCCCGTCATCACCCCCGGCCAGGCCAGCACGCGGTGGCGCACGGCGGCCGCGCACACCCCGTACACCGCGAAGACAACGAAGGTGAGCAGCATGAAAACGGCGCTGTGCCGGAGCATCACGGCGAGCGAGCCGGGCTCGCCGGCGGGGACGAACTGCGGCAGGAACGCGACGAAGAACATGGTGAGTTTCGGATTCAGCACATTGATCAGCACCCCGGAGACGATCACCCGCGCCGCCGACCGCGGTTCCGCCTCCGCCTCCACCGTCAGCGCGTCCTTGTCGCGCAGTGTCGCCCACGCCATGAAGAGCAGATAGCCCACCCCGAGGTACTTCACCACCTCGTACGCGACCGCGCTGGCGTGCAGCAGCGCGGCGAGCCCGGTGACCGTGGCCACCAGGTGGGGCACGACGCCGAGGGTGCAGCCGAGCGCGGCGACCACGCCGGCCCGGCGGCCACGGGCCAGCCCGGCGGCGAGGGTGTACACGACGCCGGTGCCGGGGGTGGCCACCACGACCAGGGTGGTCAGCAGGAACGCGATGCTCAAGGGGGTCCTCCACGGGGTCCGACCGGCGCCCTCCCACCCTGCCCCGCCCATGGACCGCCGAACAGGACCAAAGTCGACCCGATGGACAGGTCCACAACCGGGAACCGCCCGCTCCCCGGCACGTGAGCGACACTGATCCGATGAACAGCGACGACCACGAGCAGGAACCGGCCGCCCCCGCGCGGGACACGGGAGCGGTCGGCGCCGACGGCCTCACCGTCGGCCGGGCCGCCGCGCTCGTCGGGGTCAGTGTGAAGACGCTGCACCACTGGGACGCGATCGGCCTCGTACGCCCGAGCGGGCGCACCCGGGCCGGGTACCGGGTGTACTCGGCCGACGACATCGCCCGCGTCCACCGCGTCCTCGTCTACCGGGAGCTCGGGCTGCCGCTCGCCGAGATCGGCCGGGTCCTCGACGACCCGGACATCAACCCCCGCGCCCATCTGCGCCGGCAGCGCTCCCAGCTCGTGGCGCGCGTCGCCCGCCTGCAGAGCATGGTCCACGCGGTCGACCGCATGCTGGAGGCGTCGCGGACCGGGATGCGGCTGACCCCGGAGGAGCAGGTCGCCCTCTTCGGCGCGGACTGGCAGCCCTCCTGGGTCGACGAGGCCGAGGAACGCTGGGGCGACACCGCGCAGTGGGCGCAGTACGCGGAGCGGGCCGCCGGGATGACGGCCGACGACTGGAAGCGGGTGGCGGACGCGACCCACGCCCTCAACGCCGACCTGGCCGCCGCGCTGCGCGCCGGCACCGCCCCCGGCTCCGACGAGGCGAACGCCCTCGCCGAGCGCCACCGCGCGCAGCTCTCCACGTACTTCGACTGCACGCACGCGATGCACGCCTGCGTCGGGCGCATGTACGTCGACGAGCCGGGCTACGCCGACACGTACGAGGCCCTCGCGCCGGGCCTCACCGTCTGGCTCCGCGACACGATCCACGCGAACGCCCGTGCCCACGGCGTCGACCCGACGACGGCGGTCTGGGAGTAGGGCCGCCTCACGCGGGCCGTGAGCCGCCGCCGCTCCCGCTCTCTCCGGCCGGGCCCTGGTCCGGGGCCGGGCCCGGGGCCGGGTCCGGGTCCGGGGCCGGGTCCGGGTCCGGGTCCGGGGCCGTGTCGCTGGTAGGGCCGGGGAGCGCGGGCCCGGACAGCAGGGGGAACAGCCGCGTGATGAGGGCGACGGGGCGGGCGCCCTCGGGGCGGGCCAGGGGGCGCTGTTCGCGGTCCTGGTACGGGGCGAGGGCCCGGCGGATCGCGGCCGCCACCCGGCTCATCTCCTCGGGCGTCAGATAGGCGACGGCGCTGAACGCCTCGTCGCGGCGCCACTCGGCCGGTGCCCGGTCCCGGCGGTCGAGCCAGGACTGCCAGCTCTCGTCCTCCAGCCCGCGGGCGAGGTCGCCGAAGTCGTCCGTGGCCGGGCCGGCCGCGGCGGTCGCCCGCCGCAGCCGCCAGGGTCGGGCGCGGCCGCCGCTGTGCGGGGCTTCTTCGATGTACCCGTGGCGCGCGAGCTGCCGCAGATGGAACGAGCAGAGCCCGGAGCTGTGGCCCAGCCGGGCGGCGGCCTCGGTCGCCGTGACGGTGCCGACCTCGGCGAGGAGCTCCAGCAGTGCTGTGCGGACCTCGTGCTCGCGCAGCTCCTCACCGGACTTGGGGGACGGGTCGGACGGGGTGGTGAGGTCTTCTTCGGTCACTTTGCAAAGTCTGCTAGTTTGCAAAGCACTTGGCAAGGAGCGCAAGCGGTTCAAGCGGTGAGGGAGACAGCGATGCCCGTGCGTCATGACCGACGAACTCGTCCCATCGACCGGCGCGTCCGCGTGCAGGGCGAGCCGGTCGACTCCTACCCGGCTCTGCCGCCGGAGGCGGAACGGGGCTCGGTGCGTCGGATCACGGTGGTGGGCGAGGAGATACTGAGCCACCCCTGCCGTGCGGTGACCGAGTTCGGCACCCCCGAACTGTCGGCGCTGATCGACGACATGTTCCTGACCATGTACGTGGCCGACGGCGCCGGCCTCGCCGCCAATCAGGTCGGTGTCGACTTGGCGCTGTTCGTGTACGACTGCCCGGACGACGACGGAATCCGGCACGTCGGCCACATCGTCAACCCGGTGCTCGACCTCCCCGCCCCGGGCGCACGTCGACTCGTCGACGACATGGAGGGGTGCCTGTCCGTGCCGGGCGCCACCATGGCGGTCCCCCGCACGGACCGCGCCGTCGTGCGCGGGTTCGACAAGGACGGCGACCCGGTCGTGATCGAGGGGACGGGGTACTTCGCGCGGTGCCTGCAGCACGAGACCGACCACCTCGGGGGACACACGTACCTCGACCGGCTCTCCCAACGGGACCGCAGGGACGCGCTGCGGCAGATGGCGGACCGCCGGGAGGACGTCTTCGCCCGCCGCGCGATCAGGGCGGCGGACCTGAGCCGTCGAGCCGCCGCTCCATCCAGTCCCGCACCGTCACGGCCCGCTCGATCCGGCTGACGACGTCCTTCTTGGCCGCCCCGTCCAGGGTCTCCGGAATCGTGGCGAAGGTCTCGGGGAGGACGTCGAGCAGACCCCGGATCTCCTCGCCCGACCTGACGGTCATCAGCAGTTGGCACCTCCACTGCCGTGGCGTCTCAGGGCGGTGGGTGAGCCGCTGGACGAGCGTGGGGAGCAGATAGTGCGTCGCGTCCGCGGCGAGGTGCTCCCGGAGCCAGTCGACCGGCAGCCGCTGGCTGAAGCGGTACGCGGCGGCTTCCTGTTGCAGGCCGAGAATCCGCTCGGTGTCGACGGCTCGCACGGTACGGGGGATGGCGTCCGGCTCCTGTCGGCCGCCGGGCAGGTCGGTCACTCCACTGTCACCTCGTCCATCACGTCGTCCGTCACCTCGGCCGTCACCTCGTCGTCGAGGCGCGGAGCGCCTTCCGCAGGAGTTCGGCGAACTCCGCGGGGTGCGTGGTCAGCCCGGTGTGGCCGCCGGGGAAATGGCGCACCTCCGTGCCGAGGCGCTCCGCCAGTGCCGCGGCCGCGCGGTACGGCAGTTCTCCGCGCGAGTCCTGGCCGCAGGCGATCACGAGCCGGTCCGACAGCGCCCGCAGCCGCGGGATGTCCGGCGTACGGGACATGAAGCCGGGCACGACGCGCCCGAGGAAGTACGGCAGGTTGGCCATCGTCCGCTCCGCTCGCGCCGCCGCCTGCGGCGGCAGCGTGACCTGGGCCTTCGGCGCGGCCGCGGCTGCGCCCTCCTTCGCCAGGCCCGCCGCGAACTCGGCCATCGCCGGCATGAGCCCCCGCGTACGGAGCGTCTCCGCCACCCGCGCGAGGAACGCGCGGTGGTCGGCGGCGTCCGGCAGGACCTCCACCACCGGCGGCTCGTGCGCCACGACCCGCTCGACGCGCTCGGGGTGGGCGGCGCCCAGGTGCAGGGCGGTGATCGCGCCCGAGCTCGCGCCGAACACCCGGGCGGGCTCGCCGGGGGACAGCAGCTCCAGCATCCGGAACGCGTCGTCGGCGTGCTCGGCCGGCCGCTGTTCGGCCTCGGGGTCGTCCAGCGGGCTGCGGGACATGCCGCGCGGATCGTACGTCGCGACGGTGTACTCGGCGGCCAGCTCGTCGGCGACGCCGTCGTAGGACGCCGCGTCACCGGCCCCGCCGGGTATCAGCAGCAACAGCGGGCCGCTGCCGCGTACTTCGTAGTGCAACGTCGCACCCCGCACGCGCAGGCTGCCGATGGTGGGGACGGTCATACGGAGTCTCCTTCTCCGGACGGGGGCCAGTGCTCCAGGAGGGCGTGCAGGGCGTCGAGGGCGCGGTCCCAGGAGTCCTGCGACGAGCGCTCGTGCGCGAAGCCGCCCGCGGCCTCCAGGGCGACGAACCCGTGGAACGTGCTGCGCAACAGCCGGACCGCGTCGGTCAGATCGGGTTCGGCCAGCCCGTAGCCGCGCAGCATGCCGTAGGTGAGCTCGACCGCGCGCCGCGGGCCCTGCGCCGTCGCGGCCAGCTCGGGGTCGATCCGGATCGGGGTCTGCGTCGCCGCGTAGCGGCCCGGGTGCCGGTGGGCGTACTCGCGCCAGGCGTTCGCGTACGCGATCAGCGCGTCCCTGCCCGCCCGGCCGGCGGTCGCCGCCGCGATGCGGAGCGTCTTCTCGTCCGCCGCCAGCAGCGCGATCCGCCCGCGCAGGTCCTCCAGGTTGCGCACGTGCGCGTAGAGGCTCGCGTCCTTCACGCCCAGCCGCCGCGCCACCTGCGACATGGTCACCTTCTCCAGCCCGACCTCGTCCGCCAGTTCGGCGCCCGCGACCGTCACCCGCTCCGCCGTCAGCCCGGCCCGCACCATGCGCCCTCCCGAATTACCTAGGGGCCCTAGGTATAACCTAGGACCCCTAGGGACCGCAATCGTGTTCCGATCGCGGATCGGTCGTACGGGTGGATGGCGAGGGGGGCGACAGGCATGCGAAGCGGGCAACGGCTGGGACACCGGCCGGGCCGCATGGCCCGGGCGGCGCGCGGGATCAGGTCTGGGCCATGTCCACGAAGCGGGAGTAGTGGCCCTGGAAGGCCACGGTGATGGTGGCCGTCGGGCCGTTACGGTGCTTGGCCACGATCAGGTCCGCCTCGCCGGCGCGCGGTGACTCCTTCTCGTAGGCGTCCTCACGGTGCAGCAGGATGACCATGTCCGCGTCCTGCTCGATGGAGCCGGACTCACGCAGGTCCGAGACCATCGGCTTCTTGTCCGTGCGCTGTTCGGGGCCACGGTTCAGCTGGGAGAGCGCGATCACCGGCACCTCCAGCTCCTTCGCCAGCAGCTTGAGGTTCCGGGACATCTCGGAGACCTCCTGCTGACGGCTCTCCGGGCGGCGCGAGCCACCCGACTGCATCAGCTGGAGATAGTCGATCACGACCAGCTTCAGATCGTTTCGCTGCTTGAGCCGCCGGCACTTCGCCCTGATCTCCATCATCGACAGGTTCGGGGAGTCATCGATGTAGAGCGGCGCGGCCGAGACGTCCGGCATCCGGCGGGCGAGCCGAGTCCAGTCCTCGTCCGTCATACTGCCGGAGCGCATGTGGTGCAGCGCCACCCGCGCCTCCGCGGACAGCAGACGCATCGCGATCTCGTTGCGCCCCATCTCCAGGGAGAAGATGACGCTGGGCAGCTGGCTCTTGATGGAGCAGGCACGGGCGAAGTCCAGTGCGAGCGTGGAGTTGTGGGTGGGCACCATCGACCGGGTCGCCAGGTACATGTGGTCGGTGTTGTCCACCTGAACACAGCGAACGGGGACGCTCGCGACTTCCCGGACCTCGGCGATGTACCGCTGTCCCAGCCGGGGACTGGCCGGCCGGCGCCGCTCGTCGTGCGCCCGCCGCTTGCGTTCCAGTTCGAAGACGTCGTCGATGGGTGTGAAGGTGATGACATGCACGACGGATGACTTCGCCGAGCGTCCCTTGACGCTCTTGGTGTGCCTTCCGTAGCGGTATCCCAGGCCGGCGATCAGCTCGCAGAAGCCATCGGCCAGCACCTCGCTGGTGACCGCGAACTGCACGGAGCCCGTTCTGTTGACCGTTCCGTCCGTGTCCAGCAGACCGGCGAGGAGCGCCCTCCGCTGCTCCACGGAGCCGCGCAGGTAGTCCTGGGGGATGTGCTTGTCGCCCAGGACGCCGAGCGCGCGCAGCTCGACCAGCAGGCTGCCGTGGTTCCTCGTGCACGGCGCGCACCGGGGCGTGTCGTAGGGCGAGGTGCACACCTTGCCGCAGTCGACGCAGGTCGTCGGCCGGACGGGTGCGGAGACCGCCCGGGCCTTTCCGCCGCAGGACTGACCGCAACTCCGCACATGGGCGACCTTCGGCACGAAGGTCGCCCCGCAGACCACACAGGACCGCTCCGACGTGCGTGGCGTCTCCACGTCGTACCGCAGGGCGTAGGTGATCGAGCCGCCGACCTGTCGCGCCTCGATGCCGTCCCGCGCGATGCGGCGCAGGATCTCGGGGTCCGCCGTGGTGATGCGCGCGGCATCGCTGTGGCCGTCGCCCAGCCACGCGCCGAGCGTGTACGGCGGGACGGCGAGCTCCTTGTGGGGCAGCTCGAGAGCGGCCGTGTTCCGCACGGAGTGGTTCATCCGCCCGTCGGTGCCGCAGCGCACCGTCTCGGCGATCTCCTTGGTCGTCCTGACCGAGGCCAGGGCGGTCCGACGCCCGTGACCACGCTCCTGGGCGGCCCTGCGGGAGGCACGGGTGTCGGTGAGCCACTGGT
The DNA here is from genome assembly GCF_051386515.1 of Streptomyces sp. URMC 123. NCBI lineage: Bacteria > Bacillati > Actinomycetota > Actinomycetes > Kitasatosporales > Streptomycetaceae > Streptomyces > Streptomyces sp. URMC 123. The sequence goes on from NZ_JBPQTV010000033.1 coordinate 10,028, forward strand.
GCTCCGCGTCGGCGACGACCGTCGTCCCGTCGTCGAAGACGACCTCATAGCACGGGCGATCGGTCATGACGTCCGTGGCGGCCACCACCCGCGTCGGCCTTCCGTCGGCGCCGATCAGGAAGTCCCCGACCCGCACCCGGCCCATCGTGGTCCAACCGGTGGGGGTGGGCAGGGGCGTGTCGAGAGCGAGCGCCTTGCCCATCGCGGGTCGGGCCGCGATGACGATCATTTGGCCGGGGTGGAGGCCGTTGGTCAGCGAGTCGAGGTCGGAGAAGCCCGTCGGCACGCCGGACATCTGTCCGCTGCGCGAGCCGATCGCCTCGATCTCGTCGAGCGCGCCCTCCATGATCTCGGAGAGCGGGAGGTAGTCCTCGCTGGTGCGCTGCTCGGTGACGGCGTAGATCTCGGCCTGCGCGGTGTTGACGATCTCGTCGACGTCACCGTCCGCCGCGTACCCCATCTGCGTGATCCGGGTGCCCGCCTCGACCAGGCGGCGGAGCACGGCCCGCTCGTGGACGATCTCCGCGTAGTACTCCGCGTTGGCGGCCGTGGGCACCGACTGCACGAGGGTGTGCAGATACGACGCGCCGCCGACGCGCGCCAGCTCCCCGCGCTTGGTCAGCTCGGCCGCGACCGTGATGGGGTCGGCCGGCTCGCCCTTGGCGTAGAGGTCGAGGATGGCCTGGAAGACCGTTTCGTGCGCCGGGCGGTAGAAGTCGTGGCCCTTGATGACCTCGACCACGTCCGCGATGGCGTCCTTGGAGAGGAGCATGCCGCCGAGGACCGACTGCTCGGCGTCGAGGTCCTGCGGGGGCACCCGCTCGAACGAGGAGCCGCCGCCCTGGCCGCCGGACCAGCCGTCGTCGTCCCGGTCGCGGTCCCGGCCGCGGTCGTGCTGCTCGGAACGGCCGCCGCGCTCCCGGGACCGGCCGCCCTCGCCGCGCGGGGAGCGGGAGGCGGGCAGGCGGTCGCCGGGGCCGGCGTCGGCCCAGGGGTCGCCCATGTCCGGCTGCGTCACCCGGCACCTCCTCCCGTCCGCCACGCGGACCCTCCCGGCGGCCGGCGAACGGCCGGGGTCGCCCCGGCCGTCGCCACCGCTCGCCGCGCACTCCTTCTTACGGCACGGCTCTGACAAATAGGACGCCCGACTCCGGTTCCGGCGCGTCGAGTTCGCTGGGGATCGAGAAGAGATCGAGAGCCGGAACGGGCGGCGGGCGCCGGTCCACGGTAGGCCCGCGCGGGCCGGGAACCAATTCCGTTATCCACAGGGGGTGTGGACGGTCGACCCCAACCTGTGGAGAACCGGCCCCAACCTGTGTACAGCCCGGGGGACGGCACTGTGGACAACCTGACAATCACTCGAAGATCACCACGCTGACCTGCGGTTTCTCCATCCACCGGCTGTGGGGGAGAAAAACTTCCGGCCCCCGCCCGAGATCGCGACAAACGGCACAGAGAAGATCACAGCGAGCACCCGACCGTAAGGGCTGATCACCACTTGCGTCTCTTACCTGTGGAAGATTAGATTGATTCCATGCCGCCGTCCCGCACACCTGTCCCCGGCACCGGGAAGCGCGCCGGGGAACACGCCGAGCGGCGCGCCCGGCAGCGTGCCGACCGGCGCGCCGCCCGGCGTGCCGCCCGCCGCCACGACCGCGAGATCGTCTCGCTGGCCCTGCCCGCCTTCGGGGCCCTGGTCGCCGAGCCCCTCTTCCTCATGGTGGACAGCGCGATCGTCGGCCACCTCGGCACCCCGCAGCTCGCCGGCCTCGCCGTGGCCGCCGCCCTGCTCACCACCGCCGTCAATGTCTTCGTCTTCCTCGCCTACGCCACCACCGCGGCCGTCTCCCGCCGCGTCGGCGCCGGCGATCTCCCCGCCGCCATCCGCCAGGGCATGGACGGCATCTGGCTGGCCCTGCTGCTCGGCGCCGCCCTCGTGGCCGTCGTGCTGCCCACCGCCCCGGCGCTGGCCGAGCTCTTCGGCGCCTCGGCGACCGCCGCCCCGCACGCCGTCACCTATCTGCGGATCAGCGCCCTCGGCATCCCCGCGATGCTCGTGGTGCTGGCCGCGACGGGCGTGCTGCGCGGCCTCCAGAACACCCGCACCCCGCTGTACGTGGCCATCGGCGGCTTCGCCGCCAACGCCGCCCTCAACGCGGGGCTGGTCTACGGCGCCGGGCTGGGCATCGCCGGCTCCGCCTGGGGCACGGTCCTGGCCCAGTGCGGCATGGCCGCCGTCTACCTCCTCGTCGTGGTGCGCGGCGCCCGCCGGCACGGCGCCTCCCTGCGGCCCGACGCCGCCGGGATACGGGCCTGTGCCCGGGCCGGGGTGCCCCTGCTGATCCGCACCCTCTCGCTGCGCGCCATCCTGCTGATCGCCACGGCCGTCGCCGCCCGGCTGGGCGACGCCGAGATCGCCGCGCACCAGGTCGTGCTCGGCCTGTGGTCCCTGATGGCCTTCGCCCTGGACGCCATCGCCATCGCCGGACAGGCCATCATCGGCCGCTTGCTGGGCGCGGGCGACGTGACCGCGGCGCGGGCCGCCGAGCGGCGCATGATCCAGTGGGGCATCGCCGCGGGGGTGGTGCTGGGCCTGCTGATCGTCGTCTCCCGGCCGCTGATCCTGCCGCTCTTCACCCCCGACCCGGCCGTCCACGCGCTGCTGCTGCCCGCGCTGCTGGTGGTGGCCCTGGTCCAGCCGATCTCCGGGGTCGTCTTCGTGCTGGACGGCGTGCTGATGGGCGCGGGCGACGGCACGTATCTCGCCGGGGCGATGCTGGTGACCCTGGCCGTCTTCGCCCCGCTGGCCTTCGCGGTGCCGGCCCTGGGCGGCGGGCTGACGGCGCTGTGGTGGGTCATGGGCGTGATGATGGCCGTGCGGATGCTCACGCTGTGGCTGCGCAGCCGCTCCGGACGCTGGATCGTCACCGGCGCCACGCGCTGAGCCGTGGGCGCGCGCCGGGCAGCCGGCCCGCCACCCGAGGCTCCGTACGGCCCGCGCGCCGGCCCGGCCATCGCTTTCCTCATCGTTCCCTCAGAATCCCGACCCATAATGGTGCGCCATGGACGCCGTGCGCCCCGGACGGAAGAAGTGCGTCGTGCCCCTGCTCGTGCTGGCCATGGCCACCGGGGGGCTGATGGCGGGTGACTCCTGGCCCGGTGCCGAGCCGGGCGACGCCGCGTACGCCGCCGCCGGCCCGGGCAAGGCCGGCCACCCCGGCGACCGGCGGCACACCGGCAAGCCCCCGCGCGGCACCTCGTACACCCCGCCCCGCACCCGGACCGACGCCCGGGTCGGCGCGCTCTTCCAGCACAGCGACGAGGGCGACCACTTCTGCACGGGCAGCGTCGTGGACAGCCCCGGCCGCGATCTCGTCCTGACCGCCGCCCACTGCGTCCACGGCGGCGCGGACGGCGACTACCTCGACGACCTGGTCTTCGTCCCCGACTACCGCGACGGGTCGGCGCCCAACGGCACCTGGCAGGTCGACGACATCTACGTGGACGAGCGCTGGAAGGAGTCCTCCGACCCCGATCTCGACGTGGCGTTCCTGCGGATCAAACCGCGGGACGGCCGGCTGATCGAGGACGTGCTCGGCGGCAACACCCTCGGGATCGGCCGGGACCCCGCCCGCCCGGTGAAGATAACGGGCTATCCGGCCGACCGCGACGAGCCGCTCTCCTGCAAGAACCGCACCAGCGCGTTCGGCGCCACCCAGCTGCGCATCCAGTGCGCGGACCTTTCCGGCGGGACCAGTGGCAGCCCGTGGATCACCTCGTTCGACCCGCGCAGCCGGGAGGGCACGGTGATCGGGATCACCGGCGGGTACGAGGGCGGGGGCGACACCGACGACGTCTCGTACTCGCCCTACTTCGGCGAGGCCGTACGGCGGCTGTACGAGCGCGCGGCCCATCCCGCCGCCGAGGCCGCGCCGGACTCCTGACGGCCCTCAAGGCCCCTCGGAACCCCCGACGAAAGCGCGCCGGAACGCGGCGCAACCCCGGCGGAACGCGGCGAAGGGCCGCCCCTCCAGGAGGGACGGCCCTTCGCGCGAACGGCTCGATCGAGCGCGGCGATCAGGCCGCGACGACCTCGACGCCGAGCTTCGCGTCGACGTCGGCGTGCAGCCGCACGGACACCTGGTGCGCGCCCAGGGTCTTGATCGGCGCGGCGACCTCGATGCGGCGCTTGTCCACGTCCGGACCGCCGGCGGCCTTGATCGCCGAGGCGATGTCGGCCTGGGTGACGGAGCCGAACAGGCGGCCGGCGTCGCCGGCACGGACGGCCAGCGTCACCTTGACGCCCTCGAGCTGGCCCTTGATCTCGTTGGCCTGCTCGATCGTGGCGATCTCGCGGATCTTGCGGGCGCGGCGGATCTGCGCCACGTCCTTCTCGCCACCCTTGGTCCAGCGGATCGCGAAACCGCGCGGGATCAGGTAGTTGCGAGCGTAGCCGTCCTTGACGTCCACGACGTCGCCCGCGGTGCCGAGGCCGGTGACCTCGTGGGTGAGGATGATCTTCATGATTCGGTCACCCTTCCCTTAGCGAGCGGTGGAGGTGTAGGGCAGCAGCGCCATCTCACGGCTGTTCTTCACAGCCGTGGCGACGTCGCGCTGGTGCTGGGTGCAGTTGCCGGTGACCCGGCGGGCACGGATCTTGCCGCGGTCGGAAATGAACTTCCGCAGCAGGTTCGTGTCCTTGTAGTCGACGTAGGAGATCTTCTCCTTGCAGAACACGCAAACCTTCTTCTTAGGCTTGCGAGCAGGCGGCTTCGCCATTGTCTCTCTCCAGTGTGATCAAGAAGTTTGTGCTGGTCGCCCAGTCCAAACCGCGCGCCGCGGTCTAGAAGGGCGGCTCGTCCGAGTAGCCGCCGCCGGAGCCGCCGCCCCAGCCGCCACCGCCACCGCTGCCGCCGCCCTGCTGGCCGCCGGACGGAGCGCCGGTGGCCCAGGGGTCGTCGGCGGGAGCACCGCCGCCGCCCTGCTGGCCGCCGCCGGGGCCGCCGCCCCAGCCGCCGCCACCCTGGCCGCCGCCGCCGTAGCCACCCTGGCCTCCGCGACCTGCGGTCTTCGTGACCTTGGCCGTGGCATTGCGGAGGCTGGCGCCGACCTCGTCGACGTCCAGTTCGTAGACCGTGCGCTTGACGCCCTCGCGGTCCTCGTAGGACCGCTGCTTCAGCCGGCCCTGCACGATGACGCGCATGCCTCGCTGGAGCGATTCGGCGACGTTCTCCGCCGCCTGCCGCCACACCGAGCAGGTGAGGAACAGGCTCTCGCCGTCCTTCCACTCATTGGTCTGACGGTCGAAGGTGCGGGGAGTGGACGCGACGCGGAACTTCGCGACCGCCGCACCGGACGGGGTGAAGCGCAGCTCGGGGTCGTCGACGAGATTGCCGACGACCGTGATGACGGTCTCGCCTGCCATTGGGTGACCTCTCGGCGGGTTTGCTGCTGCTGCGGATTGCTGGTGGTAGCCGGGCTACTCGAATCCCTTACCGCTGGTCCTTCGGTCGCCGGGGCGACCGGAGGGACTCAGTGGGTGTCGGGACGGAGGACCTTGGTCCGGAGGACCGACTCGTTCAGGTTCATCTGACGGTCGAGCTCCTTGACGACCGCAGGCTCGGCCTGGAGGTCGATGACCGAGTAGATGCCCTCGGGCTTCTTGTTGATCTCGTACGAGAGACGACGACGGCCCCAGGTGTCGACCTTCTCGACCTTGCCGTTGCCCTCACGGACGACGGAAAGGAAGTTCTCGATCAGCGGGGAGACAGCGCGCTCCTCGAGATCGGGGTCGAGGATGACCATCACCTCGTAGTGACGCATGTGGAACCCACCTCCTCTGGACTCAGCGGCCACGGTCTTTCCGTGGCAGGAGGGTCAATGCGTGAACAACGGTATCGGGGGCCACTGACAGTCCCGGGGAAGATCGCTTTCGCTCGCTTCCCGTGGGGCCCGCCGAGGGGCCTGGACAGACACCGGTGCAGACCGTACACAGTACCCGCACACCGGCTTCCGGTTGAAATCCGGCCGGAGGTCGCCGCAATCTGTACACATCGGGTGTGTACGGCGCTACAGTGCGCCGTCTTCCGCGAGGAGGTCCCCATGGCACAGGCAGTACGGCAGCAGCACGGCCCGCTCTCCTTCCTCAACAGCGACGGCAAGGCCCACCCGGTGGAGAACAGCCTCGCCGCGGCGACGGTGCTGCTCGGGGCGCTCGCCTTCATCACGGCCCAGTTCCACGGCCTGCACCTGGTCAGCTCCTGGTCCGGCCTGGCCGGCGTGGCCACCGGGGCCTGGGGCCAGATGATCTCCGCCACCACCGGTGAGCGGTTCCTGCTGATCGTCGGCATGGGCGCGGCCGCGTTCGGGCTGCTGCTCGGCATGGCGCACGGCGGCCTCTTCGGGGGCGTGATCGGCTGACGGCTCGACGGCGCACCCGGTCGGCGGATCGGGGCGTGCTCGGCCGGCGACGGGTCCGCGGGGCCCCGGCGGGGCCGTCCCCCAAAAGGCCGGTCCCCTTGGCGCAGTAGGCTTCCGGGCGAGAGCCGGAACCCCGACCCAGGGGGACACACCTGCCGAGGAGCGCCCCGCATGAGCCTGACCCTGAGGACCATCAGCCGTGAGCAGCATCTGGCGTACATCCAGAGTCTGCCCGCGGCGAGCCACATGCAGGTCCCGGCATGGGCGGACGTCAAGAACGAATGGCGCGCGGAGAACCTGGGTTGGTTCGACAGGACGGGCCAGCTGGTGGGCGTGGGGCTGGTGCTCTACCGCCAGCTCCCCAAGATCAAGCGCTATCTGGCGTACCTCCCCGAGGGACCGGTGATCAACTGGTTCGCGCCGAACCTCGAGGACTGGCTGCGGCCGATGCTGGCCCACCTCAAGCAGCAGGGCGCCTTCTCGGTGAAGATGGGCCCGCCGGTGATCATCCGGCGCTGGGACGCCGGCGCGATCAAGTCGGGCATCCAGGACCCGGACGTGAAGCGGCTGCGCGACGTGGAGGCCACCTTCATCGAGCCGCGTGCCTTCGAGGTCGCCGACAAGCTGCGCCGGATGGGCTGGCAGCAGGGCGAGGACGGCGGCGCCGGCTTCGGTGACGTCCAGCCGCGCTACGTCTTCCAGGTGCCGCTCGAGAACCGCTCCCTGGAGGACGTCCACAAGGGCTTCAACCAGCTCTGGCGCCGCAACATCAAGAAGGCCGAGAAGGCCGGCGTCGAGGTCGTCCAGGGCGGCTACAACGACCTTCCGGTCTGGCAGCAGCTGTACGAGGTGACGGCCGAGCGCGACAAGTTCCGCCCGCGCCCGCTGGAGTACTTCCAGCGCATGTGGACGGCGCTGAACACCGAGGACCCCAACCGGATGCGGCTGTACTTCGCCGTGCACGAGGGCGAGGCGGTGGCCGCGGCCACGATGCTGATCGTCGGCGGCCACGTCTGGTACTCCTACGGCGCCTCGGCCAACCACAAGCGCGAGGTACGGCCCTCCAACGCCATGCAGTGGCGGATGCTGCGGGACGCCTACGCGCTCGGCGCCACGGTGTACGACCTCCGCGGCATCAGCGACTCCCTGGACGAGAACGACCACCTGTTCGGTCTGATCCAGTTCAAGGTCGGCACCGGCGGGCAGGCGGCCGAATACCTCGGGGAGTGGGACTTCCCGCTGAACAAGCTGCTGCACAAGGCGTTGGACATGTACATGTCCCGGCGCTAGTCCCGGATGTCCCGGCGCTGACCCGGGCACCCGCGGGGCCCCGCCGAGGGGCCCCGTACGTCCCCGTCCCCCTGTTCTCTTCGTTCTCCATCCGCAGATCACACGAGAGGTTCCGGACCGGCCATGGCGCTCACGCTCTATGTCGACACCGCGCGCTGGCGGGCGCATCAGCAGTCCGTGATCCAGCAGTTCCCGGGCATCGTCCCGGTCTGCAAGGGCAACGGCTACGGCTTCGGCCACGAGCGCCTCGCCGAGGAGGCCACCCGCTTCGGCGCGGACGTCCTCGCGGTCGGCACGACGTACGAGGCCGCCCGCATCAAGGACTTCTTCAGCGGTGACCTGCTCGTGCTGACGCCCTTCCGGCGCGGCGAGGAACCGGTTCCGCTGCCGGACCGGGTGATCCGCTCGGTCTCCTCCGTCGATGGCGTCTACGGCCTGGTCGGCGCGCGCGTCGTCGTCGAGGTCATGAGCACCATGAAGCGGCACGGCATCGGCGAGGAGGACCTGCCCAAGCTGGCCGCCGCGATCGAGGACGTACGGCTGGAGGGCTTCGCGCTCCACCTGCCGCTGGACCGCACCGACGGCTCCGACGCCGTCGAGGAGGTCATCGGCTGGATGGAGCGGCTGCGGGCCGCCCGGCTGCCGCTGCACACCATGTTCGTCAGCCACCTGCGGGCGGACGACCTGGCGCGGCTCCAGCAGCAGTACCCGCAGACCCATTTCCGCGCCCGGATCGGCACCCGGCTGTGGCTGGGCGACCACGACGCGACGGAGTACCGGGGCGCGGTGCTGGACGTCACCCGCGTCGCCAAGGGCGACCGCTTCGGCTACCGCCAGCAGAAGGCCGCCTCCGACGGCCATCTGGTGGTCGTGGCCGGCGGCACCTCGCACGGCGTGGGCCTGGAGGCGCCCAAGGCGCTGCACGGCGTGATGCCGCGCGCCAAGGGCGTCGCCCGCGCCGGCCTGGCCACCGTCAACCGCAACCTGTCGCCGTTCGTCTGGGCCGGCAAGCAGCGCTGGTTCGCCGAGCCCCCGCACATGCAGGTGTCCATCCTGTTCATCCCCGGCGACGTACCGCCGCCGCAGCTCGGCGAGGAGCTCGTGGCCCATCTGCGGCACACGACGACCACCTTCGACCGCACGATGGACCGCTGACGGCCCGAAAGGGAGCACCACCCGTGAGTGAAGGGCAGTTGACCGGGACCTTCCGCAGCAGCTCCGGTGACGTCCGCTGGGGCACCCTCGGGCAACCCGGCCGGGACCCGGTCGTCCTCCTCCACGGCACGCCCTTCTCCTCGTACGTCTGGCGTGCCGTCGCCCGCTCGCTCGCCCCCCGCCACCAGGTGTTCCTGTGGGACATGCCCGGCTACGGGGCGTCGGAGAAGTTCGCCGGCCAGGACGTGTCCCTGGCCGCCCAGGGCAGGGTCTTCACCGAACTCCTGGACCACTGGGGCCTGGAGGACCCCCTGGTCGTCGCCCACGACTTCGGCGGGGCCGTCTCCTTGCGGGCACATCTGCTGCACGGCGCCCGCTATCGCGCGCTCGCTCTGGTCGACCCGGTCGCGCTGGCGCCGTGGGGGTCCCCGTTCTTCCGCCTCGTCGGCGCGCACTCCGAGGTCTTCGAGCAGCTGCCCCCGGCGCTGCACCACGCCCTGGTACGCGAATACGTCGGTTCCGCCAGCAGCCCCGGCCTGCACCCGGCAGTCCTCGACCGGCTCGTCGGCCCCTGGCTCGGCGACCCCGGCCAGGCGGCGTTCTACCGGCAGATCGCCCAGGCCGACCAGCGACACACCGACGAGGTGCAGGACCGCTACGGCGAGATACGCGTCCCGACGCTCGTGTGCTGGGGCGAGGACGACGCCTGGATTCCCGTGACGAAGGGGCAGGAGCTCGCCGCCCGCATCCCGGGCGCGCGGCTTGAGCGCATCGCCGGTGCGGGCCATCTCGTCCAGGAGGACGCGCCCGCCGAACTCACGGCCGCTCTCCTCGGCTTCCTCCAGGACCCGCGCTGACGCCCGGCGCCCCGAAGGCCCCCTGGTCTCGGCGCTAGCGCCCCGTACCCCGCTCCGCGCCCCGCTCCGTGCCCCAGCGCACGGCCGGGGCGTCGGGGCGCCGCTCGGTCCAGGGCGCGGTCTCGGCGCGGGGGAGCGTGAAGACGTCCGCGGCGCCGTCGAGCACGCCCCCGGAGGGGTCGTCCGAGCCGTCGCGGCGGACCGGGTCGCGGTCCGGGAGCAGGATGTCGCGGACCACGACCGCGCAGAGGTAGAGCGTCCCCAGCAGGTGGATCAGGATCGCCAGCTGGTAGCCCTCCGTGGGCAGGCCCTGGTGCTTGTCCCCGCTGGAGGTGTAGGCGAGGTACATCCAGATGCCCAGGAAGTACATGACCTCGCACGCCTGCCAGACCAGGAAGTCGCGCCAACGCGGGCGGGCCAGGGCGGCCAGCGGCACGAGCCACAGCACGTACTGCGGTGAGTAGACCTTGTTGGTGAGGATGAAGACCGCCACGACCAGGAAGGCGAGCTGGGCGAAGCGGGGGCGGCGGGGCGCGTAGAGCGCGAGGGCGCCGATGCCGGCGCACAGCAGCAGGGTGAGCGCCGTCGCCCAGGTGTTCGCGCCGTCCAGCGGGTCGCCCGTGCGCTGGGAGATGATCAGCCAGAAGGAGCCGAAGTCCACCGGCCGCTCCTGGCTGAAGGTGTAGAACTTCTTCCAGCCCTCCGGCGCCAGCACCATCACGGGGACGTTCACCACGAGCCATGCGGCACAGGCGCCGCCCAGCGTCACCGCGTACTCCCGCAGCCGCCCGGCGCGCAGACAGAGCACGAGCAGCGGGCCCAGCAGCAGGACGGGGTAGAGCTTGGCGGCCGTCGCCAGCCCGATGAGCACGCCCGCGGTCAGCGTCCTGGAGCGCGACCACATGAGCATCGCGGCGGCCGTCAGCGCGACGGCCAGCAGGTCCCAGTTGATGGTGGCGGTCAGCGCGAAGGCGGGCGCCAGGGCGACGAGGAGCGCGTCCCAGGGGCGCCGCCGGTGGGTGCGCGCCGTACAGACGGCGATGACGGCGGCGCAGACCATCAGCATGCCGGCGTTGACCAGCCAGTAGATCTGCTCGCGGTGCTGCAGCGAGCCGCCGTGCGGGGTCAGCCAGGAGGCGACCTCCATGAAGAGCCCGGTGAGCACCGGGTACTCCAGGTACTCCATGTCGCCGGGCAGCCGGTCGAAGTACGGCACGAGGTCGGCGGCGAAGCCGCGCGCGTTGTACAGGTGCGGGATGTCGGAGTAGCAGGCGTGCACGTACTGGCTGCCGGCGCCGTAGAACCAGCCGCCGTTGTAGCAGGGCAGCTTCTGCACCATGCCGAGCGCGAAGAGGCCGATGGCCACCAGCGCGACGATCCGTACGGGCGTCCACCAGCTGACGCCGAGCAGCGCCCGGCGGCCGACGGGCCCGCCGAACAGTTCGCTGCCGTTCGCGGCCACCTCGTCCTGGAGGGTGGGCCGCACCGGCCGCTCCTCGCGCCGGGGGGCAGTCGCCCGGGCACCGCCGGTGTCGGAGTCGCGCACGCTCGTCATGGGGGTACATCCTGCCGTACGGGGGTGGGGGCGCGGGTACGGGCGAGCCGCCGGTCCGTGCGGGTCGCCGGGCGGTGGCGCGGGTACGGGCGAGCCCCCCGCCCCGGGAGGGGGCGAGGGGCTCGTGTGCGGCTTCCACGGGCGCGTCGGGCCTTACGGCTCCGGCGCGCCGCGGTCGCGGGTCAGTCCTTGCGGTTGGTGCCCCCCGAGCCGGAGCTCGACGAACCGCCGAAGAGACCGCCACCGCCGCTGTTCGGCTGGCCGCCGTTCACCCCTCCGTTGGCGGAGGGGCTGGAGCTGCTCGTACTGCCGCCGCCGGACGACTGGCCGGTCGAGGTGCCCCGGTCCGCCCCGCCGCTGCCGGGTCCGGCGTTGCTGTTGCCGCCGGGCTGGCACTTGAAGTCGAACGGGTCGCACGACTGCGAGGAGCTGGTCGAGGGCGTCGCCGACGAGGGGGTGGAGGACGGCGTCGAGGACGGGGTGGAGGACGGGCTGCTCGACGGGGACGACGACGGCGAGGTCGACGGCGACGGCGCGCCTTCCTGGTCGATCCGCGTGCCCAGCGGCTCGGCCTGCGGGAAGTCCTCGTTCGGCACGCCCTTCAGGGCCGCCTCCATGTACTCGCGCCACACCTCGGCGGGGATGTCACCACCGTGGATGGAGTCCTTGCCGCCCGTGCCGTTCATCGAGAGCAGTTCCTTGTTCTGGCTCTTCGGGTCGGTGCGGAACAGGGCCACGGAGGTGGAGATCTGCCGGGTGTAGCCGACGAACCAGGCCGACTTGTTCTTGTCGGTGGTGCCGGTCTTGCCGGCGACGCTGCGGCCCGGAATGCGGGCCTTCTTGCCGGTGCCGTTCTCGACCACGTTCTCCAGGACCTTGGTCACGTTGTTGGCGACCTGGTCGCTCATGGCCTGGGTGGGCTTGGGCAGCTCCAGCTCGCCGACGTCCGTCCCGCCCTTCTTCACGGCGGTGACCGTGTAGGGGTCGACATGCGTGCCGGAGGTGGCGAAGGTCGCGTAGGAGGCGGCCATCCGGATGGCGCTGGGGGTCGAGGTGCCCAGGGAGAACGACGCGTTCAGCTTGTCGAAGCTCTCCTTGAGGATGCCGGTGGAGGCGGCCACGTCCCGCACCTTCTCCAGGCCCACGTCGATGCCGAGCTGCACGAACGGGGTGTTGACGGACTTCTCCATCGCCTCGTTCAGCGTGATGTACCCGTACGGCGTCGAGCTCTCGTTCTTCTGCCGGAAGGGCGTGCCGTCGGCCGTGGTGATGAGCTTGCCGTTGCGGTCCTTGATCGGCAGCAGGTCGTTGCCGTTGTACTTGCTCTGCGGGGAGATCGGCTGGCCGCCGCTCTTCTTGGTGCCGTGCTCCATGGCGGCCGCCAGGACGTACGGCTTCCAGGTCGAGCCCACGGGTACGCCGGAGCTGTCGGCGTTGTTGGTGAAGTGCTCCTTGTCGAAGCCCTCACCGCCGTAGATGGCGACGACCTTGCCGGTCTTCGCCTCCACGGACGCGGCGCCGAACTGGACGAACTTGTCCTGCTCGCGGCCTTCCTTGATGTATTCCTTCCGGGTGACCTGCACGGCCTTGGTCAGGGCGTCGGTCTTGCCCTTGTCGAAGGTCGTGTAGATCTGGTAGCCGCCCTTGCCGAGGTCGTCCGCGGAGATCTTGGACTTCTTCACCACGTACTTCTGCGCGGTCTCGACCAGATAGCCGATCTGCCCGTTCATGCCCACGGCCTGCTTGGGGTCCTTGGGCATCGGGAACTGGGAGTACTTGGCCCGGTCGGCCTCCGTCATGTGGCCTTCCTCCACCTCGCGCAGGAGGGTCCACGCCCAGCGCTTCTGCACCCGCTTGAGGTTCTCCTCCTTGGTGGCGTTGTCACCGATGCCACCCGCGGGGTCGTAGAGGTTGGGGCCGTTGAGGACGGCGGAGAGCACCGCGCTCTCGCTGGGGTCGAGGTCCTCGGCGTTCTTGCCGTAGTACGCCTGGGCCGCCGCCTGGATGCCGTACGCGCCGCGCCCGTAGTACGCGGTGTTGAGGTACCCGGCGAGGATCTCCTCCTTGGGCACCGTCTGGCCGGCCTTTATCGAGATGAGGAGCTCGGTGACCTTGCGCTTGAGGGTCTGCTCCTGGGAGAGCATCGCGTTCTTCACGTACTGCTGGGTGATGGTCGAGCCACTCTGGGTCTGACCGCCCTGGGCCATGTTGAGCACGGCCCGCATGATGCCCTTGGGGTCGACGCCCCAGTCGTCCCAGAACGAGGCGTTCTCCGCGGAGATCACGGCGTTCTGCATCGACTCCGGGATCTTCGCCAGCGGGACGATCTGCCGGTTGGTGTTGCCACCGGTGGCCGCCATCTGGGTGCCGTCGGCCCAGTAGTAGACATTGCTCTCGGCCGTGGCCGCCTTGTGGGGGTCGGGGACGTCCACCCAGGCGAGGGCGATGCCCGTGGCCGCGACGATCATGCCGATGAAGCCGATCACACTGCCCGTGACCAGCTTCCAGGACGGCACCCAGCGCCGGAAGCCGGTCTTGCCAAAGCGCGGATAGTCGATGAACCGCTTCTTTCCCTGCGGCGGACGCCCGCCGCGGCCCTCGCCCGCACCGCCCCGGCCGCCCCGGCGCGCGGCACCCCGGCCGGCGGCCCGGCGGGCCTCCGCCCGGCTGCCGTGCGCCCGGGACTCCGGCGCGGGCGAGCCGTGGGGGGGCGTGCCTGAGCCGCCCCCGCGCTGCGGCCCGACCCTGCGGGCGGACGGTGGCTGTGGCGACGCCCCGCGCCGACCCGCGGCGCGTCCACCGCCTTGGGGGTGCGGTGGTTTGCGACGGTGCTCGCTCATGGAACAGCTACTCCTCGGGCAGGCGCTATCGCCTGAAAGCGACAGTTGACTTCCGGTCCCCCCGACATGCGGGCCTGGCCTTGGGGGCGACAGGCCGCACTGCACCCACGACGATGACGCCCCAACGTGCCCTGTGGTTCCCGGTGGTCTGCATAAGCGCACAGACTACGCACGGTCAAAAACCGCTCAGCAGCCCCCTTCACCCCAAAACAGGCAACAAAAGTCCCACGAATCGGTGATGTGATCCCGTTCACCGTGCCCCCTCTTGTCCCGGCCGAGGCGTCGTTCTATCGTGCGGATGTATCGAATCGATACATCGGACCGATCCAGGGGTCCCACCACAGGGACCGGAGAGGAAGGGGGCGGGACCGTGAGCCGACGTTCGGGCATCCTCGAGTTCGCCGTCCTCGGCCTGCTCCGGGAGTCCCCCATGCACGGCTATGAGCTGCGCAAACGGCTCAACACCTCACTGGGGGTGTTCCGTGCCTTCAGCTATGGAAGCCTCTACCCCTGCCTCAAGACGCTGGTCGCCCGCGGCTGGTTGATCGAGGAGCCGGGCAGCGCGCCCGACGAAGCGCTCGCCGCTTCCCTCGCCGGCCGCAGGGCGAAGATCGTCTATCGGTTGACGGCGGAGGGGAAGGAGCACTTCGAGGAGCTGCTCGACCACTCCGGCCCCGACGCCTGGGAGGACGAGCACTTCGGTGTTCGCTTCGCCTTCTTCGGCCAGACCTCCCGGGACGTCCGGATGCGGGTGCTGGAAGGCCGCCGCACCCGGCTGGAGGAGCGCCTGGAGAAAATGCGCGCCTCGCTGGCCCGCTCGCGCGAGCGGCGGCTCGACGACTACACCCTCGAGCTGCAACGGCACGGCGTGGAGTCCGTGGAGCGCGAGGTCCGCTGGCTCAATGAGCTCATCGAGAGCGAGCGGGCGGGGCGCGACCAGCGCCGCGCCCCGGACAACCGGTCCGAGAACACGGGCGGCCTGCCCCGGGACCGGGGCGGTTCCCGGCCGGACCCGTCCGATGACACCACCATTTGAGGCCCTGCGCACCGCAGCGCCTCGTCGAGAACACACAGGGAGCAACCGGAATGGGTTCGGTTCGCGTAGCCATCGTCGGCGTGGGCAACTGCGCCGCCTCGCTGGTGCAGGGCGTCGAGTACTACAAGGACGCCGACCCGAACGGTCGCGTGCCGGGTCTGATGCACGTGCAGTTCGGCGACTACCACGTCCGTGACGTGGAGTTCGTGGCGGCCTTCGATGTCGACGCGAAGAAGGTCGGCCTCGACCTCGCGGACGCCATCGGCGCCAGCGAGAACAACACCATCAAGATCTGCGACGTGCCGCAGTCCGGCGTCACCGTGCAGCGCGGCCACACTCTCGACGGCCTGGGCAAGTACTACCGCCAGACCATCGAGGAGTCCGCCGAGGAGCCCGTCGACGTCGTCCAGGTCCTCAAGGACCGCGAGGTCGACGTGCTGGTCTGCTACCTGCCGGTCGGCTCCGAGGAGGCCGCGAAGTTCTACGCGCAGTGCGCCATCGACGCCAAGGTGGCGTTCGTCAACGCGCTGCCGGTCTTCATCGCGGGCACCAAGGAGTGGGCGGACAAGTTCACCGAGGCGGGCGTCCCGATCGTCGGTGACGACATCAAGTCGCAGGTCGGCGCGACCATCACGCACCGCGTGATGGCGAAGCTGTTCGAGGACCGGGGCGTCATCCTGGACCGCACGATGCAGCTCAACGTCGGCGGCAACATGGACTTCAAGAACATGCTCGAGCGCGAGCGCCTGGAGTCCAAGAAGATCTCCAAGACGCAGGCCGTCACCTCGCAGATCCCCGACCGCGACATGGGCGAGAAGAACGTCCACATCGGTCCCTCGGACTACGTCGCCTGGCTCGACGACCGCAAGTGGGCCTACGTCCGCCTGGAGGGCCGTGCCTTCGGTGACGTTCCGCTGAACCTGGAGTACAAGCTCGAGGTGTGGGACTCCCCGAACTCCGCGGGTGTCATCATCGACGCGCTGCGCGCCGCGAAGATCGCCAAGGACCGCGGCATCGGCGGCCCGATCCTGTCGGCGTCCTCGTACTTCATGAAGTCGCCGCCGGTGCAGTACTTCGACGACATCGCGCGCGAGAACGTCGAGAAGTTCATCGCGGGCGAGGTCGAGCGCTGACGTAGCGCGTCGACGGCCGAGAGCCGGTCCGGCGCGCGCCACCGGCCTTCCGGTTCGGCGCGCGCGGCGGCCGAACGCCTCGTACGACGGGCCCCCGGGGAATCCCCCCGGGGGCCCGTTCGCTGTGTGAGGCTGTGCCTCATGCCGGTCGTACGTGATCTACGGGTGCTGCTGCGGTTGAGGGACTTCCGCCGCCTGCTGACCGTGCGCCTGCTCTCCCAGGCCGCCGACGGCGTCTACCAGGTGGCCCTCGCCACCTATGTCGTCTTCTCCCCCGAGAAGCAGACCTCGCCCGCCGCCATCGCCTCGGCCATGGCGGTG
Source organism: Streptomyces sp. URMC 123 (assembly GCF_051386515.1). Classification (NCBI taxonomy): domain Bacteria; kingdom Bacillati; phylum Actinomycetota; class Actinomycetes; order Kitasatosporales; family Streptomycetaceae; genus Streptomyces; species Streptomyces sp. URMC 123. The sequence continues at coordinate 26,635 of NZ_JBPQTV010000033.1, forward strand.
CTGCTGCTGCCGTACTCCCTGATCGGCCCGTTCGCGGGCGTGCTGCTGGACCGCTGGCGCCGCCGCCAGGTGCTGCTCCACGGCAATCTGCTGCGCGCCGTCCTCGCCTGCGGGACCGCGCTGCTGATCGTGCTGGACGTGCCCGACTGGCTCTTCTACGCCTCCGCGCTGTCGGTCACCGCCGTCAACCGCTTCGTGCTCGCCGGGCTGTCGGCGGCCCTGCCGCGGGTGGTCGTCCGGCAGCCCCTGCTGGTGACCGCCAACGCGCTCTCGCCCACCGCCGGCACCCTGGCGGCCACGGCGGGCGGCGGCCTCGCCTTCGCCCTGCGGCTCGCCGGGACCGACTCGGACGCGGTGACCGTGCTGCTGGGCGCCGCCCTGTATCTGGCGGCCGGGCTCTCGGCGCTGCTGATGGGGCGGGACCTGCTCGGCCCGGACCCGGAGCGGGTACCGCCCCGGCTCGCGGGGGCGCTGGCCGGAACCGCGCGGGGGCTGGCGGCCGGGGTGCGCCACGTGGCACGGCGGCGCCCGGCCGCCGGCGTGCTGACCGCCATGACGCTGATGCGGTTCTGCTACGGCGCCCTGACGGTGATGGTGCTGATGCTGTGCCGCTACGCGTGGGCGGAGGCGGAGAACGACGGGCTGGCCCTGCTCGGGATGGCCGTGGCCGTCTCGGGCGCCGGCTTCTTCGCCGCGGCCGTGGTGACGCCCGGCGCGGTCACCCGGCTGGGCCCGTTCCGCTGGATCACCTTCTGCGCGACCGCGGCGGCGGTCCTGGCGCCGGCCCTGGGGCTGCCCTTCGAGCCGGCGCCCATGCTGATCGCCGCGTTCGTCCTCGGCGTGATCACCCAGGGCGCCAAGATCACCACGGACACGGTGATCCAGTCGTCCGTGGACGACGCCTTCCGCGGCCGGGTCTTCTCCCTCTACGACGTGCTCTTCAACGTCGCCTTCGTGGGCGCGGCGGGGGTGGCGGCGCTGATGCTCCCGGCCGACGGCCGGTCGACCCCCCTGGTGCTGACGGTCGCGCTGCTCTACACGGCGGTGGCCGGGGTCATGTTTCACGTGAAACATGACCCCGGCCACCGTCCGGGACCGGATCGCGCGAGCCGCGGCTGAGCCGGGGCGCGGCTCTGCCGGGCTCAGCCCTGCTGTGACTCAGCTCTGCCGGGCTCAGCTCTGCTGGGCCGACCACCACTCCTTGAGGGCGGCGACAGCCGCCTCGTGGTCCATCGGGCCGTGCTCCAGCCGCAGGTCCAGCAGGTGCTTGTACGCCTGGCCGACCACGGGCCCCGGGCCGACGCCCAGGATCTCCATGATCGCGTTGCCGTCGAGGTCCGGGCGGATCGCGTCCAGCTCCTCCTGCTCCTGGAGCCGCGCGATCCGCTCCTCCAGCCCGTCGTAGGCCTTGGAGAGGGCGTTGGCCTTGCGCTTGTTGCGGGTGGTGCAGTCGGACCGGGTCAGCTTGTGCAGCCGCTCCAGCAGCGGGCCGGCGTCGCGCACATAGCGGCGGACCGCGGAGTCGGTCCACTCCCCGGTTCCGTAGCCGTGGAAGCGCAGGTGCAGCTCGACCAGGCGCGAGACGTCCTTGATCAGCTCATTGGAGTACTTGAGCTTGGCCATCCGCATCTTGGTCATCTTCGCGCCCACCACCTCGTGGTGGTGGAAGGAGACCCGGCCGTCCTTCTCGAAGCGCCGCGTCCGGGGCTTGCCGATGTCGTGCAGCAGCGCGGCCAGCCGCAGCACCAGGTCGGGGCCGTTCTCCTCCAGGGCGATCGCCTGGTCGAGAACGGTCAGCGAGTGCTCGTAGACGTCCTTGTGCCGGTGGTGCTCGTCCCGCTCCAGGCGCAGCGCCGGGATCTCGGGCAGGAACCGGTCCGCGAGGCCGGTGTCCACCAGCAGCCGCAGGCCCTTGCGCGGGTGGCGGGCGAGGACCAGCTTGTTCAGCTCGTCGCGCACCCGCTCGGCCGAGACGATGTCGATCCGGTCGGCCATCGCGGTCATCGCGGCGACGACCTCGGGGGCCACGGTGAAGTCGAGCTGCGCGGCGAAGCGCGCGGCCCGCATCATCCGCAGCGGGTCGTCGGAGAACGACTCCTCGGGGGTGCCGGGCGTGCGGAGCACGCGCGCGGCCAGGTCCTCCAGTCCCCCGTGCGGGTCGATGAAGGTCTTCTCGGGGAGCGCGACCGCCATGGCGTTGACCGTGAAGTCCCGGCGGACGAGATCGTCCTCGATGGAGTCGCCGTACGAGACCTCCGGCTTGCGGGAGGTCCGGTCGTACGCCTCCGAGCGGTACGTCGTGATCTCGATCTGGTAGTTCTCCTTGCGGCAGCCGACCGTGCCGAAGGCGATGCCCACCTCCCAGACCGCGTCCGCCCAGGTCCGGACGATCCGCAGCACCGCCTCGGGGCGGGCGTCGGTGGTGAAGTCGAGGTCGTTGCCGAGCCTGCCGAGCAGCGCGTCCCGGACCGAGCCGCCGACCAGGGCGAGGCTGTGCCCGGCCTCCTGGAAGCGGCGGGCGAGGTCGTCGGCGACTGGGGAGACCCGCAGCAGCTCGCTCACGGCGCGGCGCTGCACCTGATTGAGCGGATTCGTCGACGGAGCGGACGACGGCTGCGGCTGCGGGGCCCGCGTGGCCTGCGGGGACCGGCTGTCATTCTTGGCGTTCGGCACAACAGAAGAGGGTACGTGGCCCGGCCGCGGACGGCTTCCCCGTCATGGCGATCTTGCAGACCGGTCCCCAGCACTTCGCCGCCGCGCCTCTCGTTACCATTCGTGGACGCACAACCGACGACCACCACTGACGACGACGAGGGACGGGCGACGCGTGGCCGAGGCGGCAGAGTTCCCATCGACGCGATCCGCTCCTGGCCGCCGCTGGCTGCGGCGCACGGCCGTGGTTCTCGCCGGGGTCCCCCTGCTCGCCGGGCTGCTCCAGCTCCCCGGCGCGCCCGCCACCGGCCCCTGGGCCGCTCCGGCCGCGCACGCCGCGGAGGGCGCCACCGGCTCCCGTACGGTCGATGTCGCGATCGAGTCGATGACGCCCTCGGCGCCGGCCAAGGGCGACACGATCACCATCAGCGGCAGCGTCACCAACGGCGGCGGCTCCACGGTCACGGACGCCCGGGTGGGCCTGCGCGTCGGGGCCCCGCTCGGCAGCCGCAGCTCGATCGAGTCCGCGGCCGAGCGGACCGGGTTCTCCGCCGGCGCCGACGGCCAGGAGGTCGCCGACAAGCGCGCGGTGACCATCGACAAGCTGGCCCCCGGCATCAGCCGTGACTTCACCCTCTCGGTCCCGGCCGAGGAGCTGAACCTGGGCGCCGATGGCGTCTACCAGCTCGGCGTCACCCTCACCGGCCGCACCGACACCCGGTCCTACCCCCAGGTGCTCGGCATCGAGCGGACCTTCCTGCCCTGGCAGCCGGCCGCCGGCGAGAAGAAGACCGAGATCACCTTCCTGTGGCCGCTGATCTCCACCACCCGGCTGACCGCGCGCACCGCCTCCGACGAGCAGCAGACCCGCACCTTCCGCGACGACTCGCTCGCGCAGGACCTCGCGCCCGGCGGCCGGCTCCAGCAGATGGTGGCGCTCGGCAAGGACCGCAAGGTCACCTGGGTGATCGACCCGGACCTGCTCGCCGCCGTCGACGCGATGGCCAAGAGCTACCAGGTGGAGACGCCCACCGGGGACGTCGTGCCGGGCCGCAACCAGGCCGTCGCCAAGCAGTGGCTGGCCGACCTGCTGAAGGCCCTGGAGGGCCGCGAGGTGGTCGCCCTGCCCTTCGCCGACCCCGACCTCGCCTCCCTCGCCCACCGCGGCAGGGACGTCTACGGCGCGCTGAGCCACCTCAAGCCGGCCACCGACCTCGCCGCCACGGTCGTGGAGACCACCCTGGGCATCAAGCCCCGCACGGACTTCGCCTGGCCGGTGAACGGCGCCATCGACTCCTCGATCGTCGACGTGGCCACCTCCGCCGGCGCCCACCAGGTGATCGCCCGCAGCGACAGCCTCACCGAGGGCGGCGACCTCGCGTACACCCCGACCGCCGCCCGCCCCATCGGCAGCGGCAACACGGCCGTCGTGGCCGACGCCCTGCTGTCCACCGCCTTCGAGGGCGACATGGCCCGCGCCGAGAACGCCACGCTCGCGGTGCAGGAGTTCCTGGCCCAGAGCATGATGATCAACGCCCAGGCGCCGGACAAGCAGCGCTCCATCGTGGTGGCCCCGCAGCGGATGCCCACCGCCAGCCAGGCCCGCGCCATGGCCACCGCCCTCCAGACGCTGGAGAACGGGCGCTGGAGCCAGCCGAAGTCCCTCGGGGACGCCGCCCGGGCCGCACCGGACCCGGGCGCCAACCGCGAGATTCCCGACGACTCCGCCTACCCCGAGGAGCTGCGCGCGAAGGAGCTGCCCACCAGCACCTTCGAGCAGATCCAGCGCACCCGCGCCAGCCTGGAGAAGTTCCAGGTGGTGCTGACGCAGCCGGAGCGGGTGGTGACCCCGTTCGGCAACGCGATCATGCGGGAGATGTCGACGTCCTGGCGCGGCCAGGGCGCCGAGGCGGCCGACTTCCGCAGCTCCGTGCAGAGCTATCTGACCGGGCTGACCCAGGAGGTCAACCTGATCCAGAAGTCCACCCAGACCCTCTCGGGGCGCAGCGCGACCATCCCGGTCACCGTGCAGAACAACCTGGTGCAGGGCATCAAGGGGCTCCGGCTCGTCCTGACCTCCAGCCAGCCTCAGCGCCTGGAGGTGAGCGACCCGCAGCCCGTACGGATCGCGGGCACGCACAACCAGACGGTGAAGTTCAGCACCACGGCCAACGCCAACGGGCCGGTGCAGGTGAAGGCGCAGCTCTACACCGAGGACGGCGAGCCGTACGGGCGCGCGATGGAGTTCCAGGTGAACGTCACCGAGATCACCTCGACGGTGATGCTGGTGATCGCGGGCGGGGTGCTGCTGCTCGTGCTGGCCGGCGTGCGGATGTACACGCAGCGCAAGCGCGCGGCGGCCCGCACGGAGGCCGCGGACGGCGGCGACCCGGCGGACCCGGCGGACCCGGCCGGTGACCGTACGGAGGGCACCGCCGACAGCCGTACGGACGGCGCCCCGGAGGACTGTGCCGCGGGTGCCCCGGAGGACTGCGCGAAGGGCGCCCCCGAGGGCCCCGACGGCGGCCCCGCACCGGGCGCTCCGGCGCCCGCGCAGCCGAGTGACGCCACACTGGACACCGGTCCCGAAAGCGGCGGCCCGTCCGGCCGGAGTGAGAAGGTGGACCGTTGAGCGATGTCAGGACCGACGGTCGGCCCGGGACGATGAGGTGGGGTAGCGATGAACGCGCCGTACGACGGTGACCGTGGCCGGGGCCCGGGTGGCGACCCGGCGGCCCAGGTGCCGCCGCCCTCGCCCCCCGCGCGGGACCCGTACGTCCACGACGCCTACGCCCACGACCCGTACCGCGCCCAGGACCCCGCGGCGCAGGACCCGGTGAGCGAGGCGCTCTACGACCGCGCCGCGCACCCCCCGCCGCCCGGCGGCCACCCCGACCGCGATCACCAGCATCACCGTCGAGGTGATCTCGGTGACGTTCACCTGGAACTCCATCGCGCGC
>NZ_JBPQTV010000034.1:0-31765 GCF_051386515.1 Streptomyces sp. URMC 123
GTTTTTCCCCGGCCGAAGGCCGGGGAAAAACCCGCCCCCGAAGGGGCGGGGAAAGGGGGTTCGCCCCGAAGGAGCGGGAAAAAGCCCCGCGCCTTCGGCGCGGGGAGATGGAGTCTCGCCGAAGGCGCGGGCAAAGCCCGTGACGCTCACGTCGACGACGGTCACGTCACGGACAACCCACAACGGGGACGTCGCGCAAACCACCCCGGAGGGGACGTCGCGCAAACCACCCCGGAGGGAACGTCGCGCACACCCGCCCGGAGGGCGCACCTCACGTCGACGACGTTCACATCACGGAAAACCCAAGCGTGGACGTCGCGCAAACCGCCTCACGCGGATACCGCCTCGTAGAGGCTGAAGCCGGCCAGCGCCAGCATCACGCCCGCCGCCACCTTCGTGATCAACCGCAGCGGCACGTACTTCATGAGCGTGCGTCCGCCGACGATGCCCAGGCCGGCCACCGCCCAGAGGGCGAGAACCGCGCCGAGGCCGACGGAGAGCGGATCGTCGTAACGCGCCGCGAGATTCGCGGTCATGATCTGCGTGAGGTCGCCGAACTCGGCGACGAGGATCAGCATGAAGCCCGCCCCGGAGACCTTCCAGAAGCTCTGGTCGGCCGGCTTGCGGATCTCCTCCTCGCCGTCGTCCTTCTTGAAGAGGAGCATCGCCGCGCCGGCGAGGAAGAGGACGCCGACGATCGCCTGGACCAGGCGCTGCGGCAGCAGCGTCAGCACGCTGCCGGCCGCGATGGCGAGCGCCACATGGACGGCGAAGGCCGCGGCGACGCCGGCGAACACATAGGACGCGCGGTAGCGCGCGCCGAGCATGAGCCCCGCCAAGGCCGTCTTGTCGGGCAGCTCGGCAAGGAAGACGACGCCGAAGGCGACGGCGGTGATGCTGAGACTGATCACTGCGGTGGTTTCCTCAATCGGTCGGGCATGCCGTACCGAGAGACCTGCGTGGGATCAGGGGTCGCTTCGGCACGGCAGCGTCGGAACACTGCGGCCGAAGGTCTCGCTGGCGCGCCGCGCGAACGCGGGACGCCTCCGGGCGCCGGCTCATCCGTCACGGTGGACGGACGGGCAGTATGTCGACGGTCCGGCGAAGAGCTACTCCCCTTCTGCTCCCCCCAGGGTACGGGACGCCCGACTCCGTGACGATCCACGGACGCCCGTGACGATCCGCACACCGCCGTGGCATGGAACGCGACGTCACGACGCCCCGTCGCCCCCGCGATGCAACCGCCCCCGCGCCACCAGCTCCAGCACCACCGCGACGGCCACCGCCTGCACCGCCATCAGCGCGACCAGGACGAACAGCTGCACCGCGCCCGCCATCACCGGGGACGCGCCGCCCAGGAGCATGCCCACGTACGCGCCGGGCAGGGTGACCAGCCCCACCGTGCGGGTCTGGTCGAGACCCGGCAGCAGCGCGTCGGAGGCGGCGGGGCGGGCCACCTCCAGCCGCGCGTCCCGGTCGAGCAGCCCGAGCGCCATGCCCGCCTCGACCTCCCCGTGCCGGGTGCGCAGCTCGTCGAGCGACCGGCGGCCGGCGAGCACCGTGGCGGTGAGCGCGCCGCCGATCAGAATGCCGGTGACCGGGATCAGCGCGATGCCCTTCAGCGGCACGAGCCCGGTGAGGAGCAGGACGGCGACCACCGGGGCCACGGAGACGCCGATGGGGGCCGCGGCCCACCACCAGGTGCGGTTGGGGGTGATGCGCCGCCCGGCGGTCCGTACGGCGACGGCGTACATCAGCGCGACGAAGCACAGGAGCAGCGGGACCGCGCGGACGACCCACCCGATGACGTAGGAGACCGCGGCGAGTTGGAGCGCGGCGCGCAGCCCGGCGAGGACGATCCCTCGGGCGTGGCCGCGGCCCCGTACGTCGCCCAGGCGGGCGAGCGCGGCGACCCCGGCGGCGGCCACGAGGAGGACGGCGAGCACCACCCCGAGCGTGGTGTCGACCGGCAGCAGGACGTCGGCGGCCAGGTGCCGGGCGGCCGGCGAGGGGTCGAAGGGGGCGGCGACAGTGCGGCCGTGATCGGCGACATGCACGCGGTCACCCTACGGCGCGGGGCGCCGCAGGCCCCCTCGTCGCCGCCCCACCAGGGAAATTGACGCCCAATCAGTCCCCGTCAGACCTTGATCTGACGTGCCCATGTCGCCACGCTGTCATCTGGCGCCCACCCCACGGAAACCTGGCGCCGCCACGATGGCCGGGCTCAGCGGCCGTCATCAGCCTCCGTACGAGGGAGTTCAGATGTCCCCCACGCCCCTTTCGCGCCCGCGGAAGACCCTCTACGCGCGTCGCGCGTCCTCCGTCATAGCCGGCGCCGCCGCCCTGGCCGGCACCGTGCTGCTGACGGCGCCCAGCGCCCAGGCCGCCCCGCCCGAGCCGCCGAGCGCCGAGACGGCCCGTACGTACCTGGGCCAACTGACCGTACGGGCCGAGGGCTCGTCGGACGGCTACAGCAGGAGCAAGTTCCCGCACTGGAGCACCCAGAGCGGCACCTGCAACACCCGTGAGGTCGTGCTCAAGCGGGACGGCACCGGCGTCGAGCAGGACGCGTCCTGCGCGGCGGTCAAGGGGACCTGGTACTCGCCGTTCGACGGCGCCACCTGGCACGCCGCCTCGGACGTGGACATCGACCACCTCGTGCCGCTGTCCGAGGCGTGGAAGTCCGGCGCCAACACCTGGACCACCGCGCGCCGCCAGGAGTTCGCCAACGACCTGACGCGCTCCCAGCTCATCGCCGTGACCGACAACGTCAACCAGGAAAAGGGCGACAAGGACCCGGCCGAGTGGCTGCCGCCGCTGGCCGGCTACCACTGCACGTACGCGCGGATGTGGGTGTGGACCAAGCACCACTACGGGCTGTCGGTCGACTCCGCGGAGAAGGGCGCGCTCGACGGCATCCTGAACCGCTGCTGAGACGCGCGCGCTCCCAACCGCGGCGCGTGGCGGCGCCGTTCGGAAACTCACCGCGGCTCTCCGTCGTTCCGTTCCGTACGGGTGTTCCGTACCGTACGGGGCGGCGGGGGCCGCGGGACGCGCGGGGCACACGTCATCGCACGTCATGAGGACCGACGAGGGAGCGCGGGATGGCGGAACTCCGCCTGGGGCCACTGCTGCGGCAGATCGACTGGGAGACGGGCCGGAGCGCCACCATATGGGTGGAGGCGGACCGCGCCTGCGAGGCCGAGGTCCGCTGCGCGGACGGCGCCGGCGGCTCGGCGCGCACCTGGCGGATCGCCGGGCACCACTACGCCCTGATCGAGGTCACCGGGCTGCGGCCGGGCGGCGAGACCCCGTACCGGGTGCTGCTCGACGGCGAGGAGGTGTGGCCGCTGCCGGGGTCGCGCTTCCCCGAGAGCGTGATCCGCACCCCGCGGGCGGCCGGCGACCCGGGCCCGGCGCGCCCGGCCGGGCCGCGCGCGGCGGCCACCGAAGCGCCGGACGGCGGCGACCGCACCGACCCCGCGCCGCTGCGCGTGGCCTTCGGCTCCTGCCGCTGGGCCGCCCCGCCCTCCGACAGCTCGCACGACCCCATCGGCCCGGACGCCCTGGACGCCCTCGCGGACCGCGCCGCCCGCGGCGGCGAGCGCCCGGACGTCCTGGTGCTGCTGGGCGACCAGGTGTACGCGGACGAGGTCTCGGAGCCGACCCGCCGCTGGCTGGCCGGCCGCCGCGATCTGTCGCTGCCGCCCGGGGACCAGGTGGCTGACTACGAGGAGTACACCCGGCTGTACCGCGAGTCCTGGCTCGACCCCGCGGTGCGCTGGCTGCTGTCCACCGTGCCCAGTTGCATGATCTTCGACGACCACGATCTGATCGACGATTGGAACACCAGCGCCGCCTGGCTCACGGCGATGCGGGCCCGCCCGTGGTGGCAGGAGCGGGTCCTGTCGGGCCTGATGTCGTACTGGGTCCACCAGCACCTGGGGAACCTCTCCCCCGCCGAGCTGGCCGCCGACCCCCTGTACGCCGCCGTGCGGGCCTCGGACGACGGCACCGAGGCGCTGCGGGAGTTCGCCGCCCTCGCGGACAAGGACCCCTCCAGCGCGCGGTGGAGCTACCGCCGGGACTTCGGCCGGACGCGGCTGGTGATGGTCGACACCCGGGCCGCGCGCGTCCTGGAGGAGGGGCACCGGGCGATGGTCGACGACACCACGTGGGAGTGGCTGCGCGCGCAGGTGCTGGACGGCGGCCCGGGGGCGTACGACCACCTGCTGATCGGCAGTTCGCTGCCGTGGCTGCTGCCGAACGCGATCCACGACATCGAGCAGTGGAACGCGGCGCTGTCGGAGGGGCGGCGGGGCCCGCGCTGGGCCCGGCTGGCCGAGGTCGTGCGGCAGCGCGCGGACCTGGAGCACTGGGCGGCGTTCCCGGTGTCCTTCGACGCGCTGACCGGTCTGATCGCTCAGGCGGCGCACCCGGAGGCAGCGGGCGGGACCGGTGACGGGGTCGGTGGCGGAGCCGCGGCGGTGGGTCCGGCGACGGTCTGCGTCCTCTCGGGGGACGTGCACCACGCGTACGTGGCCGAGCCGCGCCGGCGGCCGGGCCACGCCCCGGCGGGCGGCGGCGCGCGCGTGCTCCAGCTGACGTGCTCGCCGGTCCACAACAGCGTTCCGGCGTCCATAAAGCTGGGCTTCCGGTTCGGCTGGAGCCGGGCGGGCCGCTGGCTGGGCCGGGCGCTGGCCCGGCACGGGCGGGTGGCGCGGCCGGCGGTGGAGTGGCGCCGCACGGGCGGTCCGTGGTTCGGCAATCAGCTGATGACGCTCACGCTGCGGGGGCGGGCCGCGGAGCTCGAACTGCACCAGGCGCGCCCGCCGGCGGAGGGCGCGGGCGGCGGGCGGAGTCCCCGGCTGGCCACGGTCGTACGGGAGCGGCTGGCGCCTTGAGCGCGGGCGGCCCGCCATGTCCGGTGTCGACAAAAAATCAAAGATGTTGAACTTGCAAGTATTAATAGGCGACCCTAATCTGGCTCTCTCGGTTCCGTCCCCACCAGCCGAAGGAGTCCCTCCGCCATGTCCTCCCCCACGCCCTCCCCCGCGAGTCCGCTCACCGCTCGCGTGGACGCCGCCCGGCCGTACGCGCTCGCCCTCTTCCGGGTCGTCATCGGCCTGCTCTTCGCCTGCCACGGCGCCGCGTCGCTCTTCGGCGTCCTGGGCGGGGCGGCCGGCGGGGGCGGCACCGTGCCCACCGGCACCTGGCCGGGCTGGTACGCCGCCGCCATCCAGCTCGTCGGCGGCGCGCTCGTCCTGCTGGGCCTCGGCACCCGCACCGCCGCGCTGATCAGCTCCGGCTCGATGGCGTACGCGTACTTCAGCGTCCACCAGGGCGAGGGCCTGTGGCCGCTGCAGAACGGCGGCGAGGCGTCGGCGATCTTCTGCTGGGCCTTCTTCCTCCTGATCTTCACCGGCCCGGGCGCGTGGGCGCTGGACCGCGTGTTCGGCGGCGAGCGCGCGAGCGTGGGCCACGCGGGCACCGGGGCGCGCGAGCACGAGCCGAGTGCGGCCTGACCCACGCCGGGCGCGGCTCGGGCCGGCACGCGGCCCGAGCCCATCCCGCGCGACCGCGTTACGAGGCCGTCCCCGCCCCGGGGGCGGCCTCCCTCGCCGTGCCGGGCGCCTCGTCCCGCCGCGCCGGCCAGGGGGCGGGCTCGTACGGCTTGTGGGGCTTGTACGGGCGCAGGTGCGGCCGGGCCGACGGTGTGCCGCCGGAGGCCCGCGCGCCGTCCGACAGCTCGCCGAACGGCACGGAGAAGCAGGCGAGCCGGGGCCCGGCCATGCCCGCCCGGCCGTGGCCCGTGCCGGTGGCGTGCTCGTGCAGCACGACCGAGCGCGCCTCGCCCTTGCGGAACCACCACCGGTTGTGGGAGACCGCCTCGGCGTGGCCGTGGGCGTCCGTGGTCACATCGAGCCAGACCTCGTTGCGCGGATTGGCGTACGCGGGGTCGGCGGAGGGCTGCACCGGGTCCACCCGGTCCTGGTAGTGCGGACCGGAGTCCTCGGGGTCCGCGCCGCAGGGCCGGGTGTGGACGTGCGCCCCGTAGGTGCGGTGGGGCACCAGGCCGCGCACCCGCAGCCCGACCGTGACGCCGTCGTCGTCCGCCCGCTCCAGGACCTCGATCCCCGCGCCGCCCGGCACGAGCTCCGGGGCGTGGGTGAGGGCGGGCGCGCTGTCGTCGTCCGCGACCGGGACGAACCGGCCCCGGAACACCTCGCCGTGCCCGCGGCCGGTGACAGGGCCGGTGAACAGCCCCTGGTGCCCCGGCCCGTACAGCCCGTCGCGCGGCGGGAGCGCGAGCGAGGGGCGCCGCTTGCTCCACTCCGCCGCCGCGTCCACCGGGCCCGCGCCCGACGCGTCCCGCGCGTGATCCGCCACACTCACCCGGTCCGCCACGCTCGCGCGGTCCGGCGCCCGCACGCCGCCCGCCGCCGTCGCGTGGTCCACCGCCGTCGCGCCCTGTGCGGACGCCACCACCACGGCCACCGCCGCCATCGCTCCCGCCATCGGCCCTGCCGCCATCGCACTCTCTCCTCGGCTTCGCTGCCCCCGCACCTCGACGCAACTACGGTGCCCGGCGGCCGCCACTGTGCACGCCCGGCATCCGGGTGAGAGTGGCGCGAACACCTACACGCCCCCCGCGCGATCTCTTCACGCACCCCCCGCGTACGCTGTATGGCTGTAATGCCGCCCCTGCCGCTCGTGCGACGTCGCGGCGGGGGAACGGACAGGGAGAGACGTTGCTGGAGAGCCTGGGGTCACTGACCGCCACACCATGGATCTACGTGATCGTGGGGTTGTCGGTGCTCCTTGATGTGTTCCTGCCCGTTCTGCCGAGCGGGGTGCTGGTGATCGCGGCCGCCGCGGCGGCGGCCGGCACGAGCACCGCGGCCGACGCCGTCGGCGCCACGCAGGTGCCGCCCGCGGACGTCCCCGACCTCCTCGCGCTCACCCTGTGCGCGGCGACCGCCTCCGTCCTCGGCGACCTGGTGGCGTATCGGCTGGCCTGGCGGGGCGGCGAGCGGCTGGACCGCGCCATCGCCCGCTCCCGGCGGCTGACCGCCGCCCAGGCCAAGCTCGGCACGGCCCTGATGCGGGGCGGCGGCCCGCTGGTGGTCATCGCCCGCTTCGCGCCCGCCGGGCGGTCCGTGGTCAGCATCGGCGCGGGCGCCACCCACCGCCGCGCCAAGGAGTTCCTGCCCTGGTCCGCGCTGGCCGGCCTGACCTGGGCCGCGTACAGCGTCGGGCTCGGCTGGCTCGGCAGCCAGTGGATGGGCGCGTCCTGGCTCGGCACGGCGGTCTCGGTGGCCGCGCTGTTCGCGGCGGGCGCGGCGGCGGCGTACGCGCTGCGGCGGCCGGTCGAGGCGCCGGTGACGGCGACCGCCCCCACCGAAACGGGCTCCTGACCCACGGTCCGGTCCGGGCTCCTCGTACGGGCCCGTGCGGACTTCTGACAGGCGGTCCGGCTCCGCGTACGCGGGCGGCGCGGGCTCCTGACGCGCGGTCCGGCCGACGCGGGTTCCGGTCGCGGCCTAGCGGAAGCGCTCCCGCGGGCTGACGCCGACACAGGCTGACGGGGCGTCCGCCACCCGTTCGCCGCGCTCCCGCCACCCATTCGCCCGGCTCGAATCGCCGCCCTCCCCCACGGCTCCTAGCGTCCGAATCACGACGACGCGCAGTCATGTGATTACGCGGAGACAGCTTCGCGTCTGCGCCGTGAAAGAGGAGTCCATCATGCGTATGTCGCGCATCGCAGCCGCGGCGGTCCTGGCCGCGGCACCCATCGCCTTCACCGCCCCGGCCGCCCAGGCCACCGACTCGCATTCACTGCACGGCACGGCTTCCCCGCGAGCGGTCCACAAGGGCGACAAGGTCCACCTCGAGCTCCACGGCTGCCACGCCCACTACGGCCGGGCGTCCTCCACGGCCTTCGGCCACGTCACGCTCCACCAGCCCAAGCACCACCACGGGCACGGCAAGAAGCTGGTCGGCACCGCGTATGTGCACAAGCACGCGCACGCCGGCCCGCACAAGGTGCGCCTGCAGTGCGACGGCGACCACGGCAAGACCACCTTCGCGGCCATCAAGGTCCTGCCCAAGCACGGCGCCCACGCCGGTGGCGGCGGCAGCGTCGGCGGCATGAGCACCACCGAGACGGCGGCCGGGGCGGCACTGGTCGCCACGGCCATCGGCGGCGGTGTGCTGGTCATGCGCCGTCGCGCCCGCGGCAACGTCTGACCCGGCGTCACGCGCTCCACCCGCCCCACCCGCCCCTGCCCCGGAGCGCCCGCTCCGGGGCAGGGGCGTCCCGGGTCACGGGTCCCGCGCGCAGGGCCCCCTACGGGCGGGGCCGGGCCAGCAGGCCGGCCACCGAGAGCGCGCCCCAGCCCAGGGAGACGGCCACCGCCTTCCGCCGGGTGGCGGCGTCCGGAAGGGTCGCCCCCAGCAGCACCGCGTCACCGAGGTCGGCGGCGATCCTGAGCAGCGTGGCCATCCGGAGCGGGCCGCCGGTGGGCGCGACCGCCATCGCCAGCCCGCTCGCCGCGTCCCGCCAGGCCAGCGGGCGCAGCGAGACGGCGGTCGCCGGGGCGATCCGCCCGGCCGGGTCCGCCAGCCCGGACGGCCGGGCGAGCAGCGCGGGGCGGGCCGTGACGGCCACGCCGTACACCGCCGTCGCGGCGCCCACGAGTCTCAGAAGTCCCTCACGCACGGCCCACCTCTTCCTCGTTCCCGTCTCCCGTCCCGCCGGCCGCCTCCCCGGCGGGATACGGACATCGTGGCAGTCCCGGGGCGCCGCCGCTGCCCGAAGGCGCGATCCGCGACTCCCTCCGCATCCGCCTCCGGATATCCGGAACGGCATCCCTGAATTACCGCGGAACGCAGAGCGGGAGGCATGGAAAAGTGCCGGATGAATCTTTTGTTGATTGCATTTCACCGGTCGGCCGACCTGACAGACTGCGACTCGCACGGGAAGGGATCGCGTTTCCGTCCCGCACACTCTGACCAGCAATCTCGACCACTGCTCAGGGTGACGGGAGACGGGGATGCTGGATACCACAACGGCAGCGGAATATCTAGAAAGAATCGGTGCGGTCCGCCCGGAAAAGCCCGATGTCGAGGGCCTGCGACACATCCAGGAACGCCATTTGTTCTCGGTTCCTTTCGAGAACATCGACTTTCACACGGGTGACCCCATTCACCTCGACGAGAAGATCCTGGAGAAAATAGTCGACCGGCGGCGCGGCGGGGCGTGCTACGAGCTCAACCTGGCCCTCTCCTGGCTGCTGGAGCACCTCGGGTACGGGGTGGAGATCGCGGCCTGCCGGACGTACAACGACACGACGGTCGGCCCGCCGCTGGGGCACATGGCCCTCCGGGTGACGGCCGAGGACCGCCCCTGGCTGGTCGACGTGGGCTTCGGCCACCCCAGCCGCCATCCGCTCGCCCTGGACACGGAGGAGCCCCAGACCGATCCGCATGGCACGTACCGACTGGTCCCGTCCGCCGCCGGCTCGGGCACGGACCTGCTGCTGAACGGCCGGCTTCAGTACCGGATCGACACCGTGGAGGTGCGCGCCGAACACTTCGCCCCGATGCTGTGGTGGTACCGGATGTGCCCGGAATCGCCGGTTCACCAGTATGTCTTCACCGTGCTGAGCACACCCCGGGGCCGCGTCGTCCTCAAGGAGGACCGTCTCACCGTGACCGAGGACGGCGTCCGCACGTCCGAGCGGCTCCGCGACGACGCGGCGGTGCTGGCCGCCTACCGCGAGCACTTCGGCTTCGACCTGCCCCATCCGCCCTCGCGCTCCCGCCGGTACGCGGGACCGCCGGTGGAGATGTACCTCGACTGAGGCGGGCGGACGCTCCGAGGAGGTGGGGCCGCGCCGCGGCCCCACCGGAGCCGGGCGGGTCAGCCGCAGCAGCCGCCCCCGCAGCAGCCCCCGCCTCCGGCGGAGGGCCCCGCGGCGGCCGCGGAGGGGGAGGCGCTGCCGCCCACCGCGACCGTGGAGAGGAGCTTGACCGTGTCCTCGTGGCCGGCGGGGCAGCGGGCCGGTGCGTCGGACTCGGCCATGGGACGGCTCAGTTCGAACGTGGTGCCACAGGGCCGGCAGCGGTACTCGTAACGAGGCATGGCGACAGCGTAACCGCCCCGGACCGGCCGCCGCGGCTGCGCTCCTCGCGGATCGCGCCCACCACCGAGGCGACGGCGCCCCGGACCGCCTCCGTCTCGGTCAGGAAGTGCCAGTAGTCGGGGTGCCGGCCCTCCAGGGCGGCGACCGCGCGGTCCAGGCGCGCCACGGACGCGTCCAGCGGCCGCGCGTGCCGGGGGTCGGGCGTGCTGCGGCCGGCCATCGCGAGGCGCTGCGCGTCCCGGATGGCGAACCGGGTGCGCTCGATCTCCTGCGACGGGTCGCGCGCCACCTCGTCGAGCCGCCGCAGCCGGTCGCCCGCGGCCGACACCGCCTCGTCCGTGCCGTCCAGCAGCGCCCGTACGGTGCCGAGCAGCGCCGTCGCGTCCGGCCACCGCTGCTCCTCGCGGGCCCGCCGCGCCTCGGCGAGCTTCTCCTCGGCCTGCGCGATGGAGCGGGCCGCCTGCTCGGGCACGGGCTGCAGGTCGTGCCAGCAGGCGAGGGTGTAGCGGCGGCGCAGCTCGCTGAGGATCGGCTCGACGCCGGCGGTGCGGGTCGCCAGCGCCTGGGCCCGGGTGCGCAGCGACACCAGCCGGCGGTCGAGCTCGGCCACCCGCTCCGGCAGCCGCTCGGCCTCCGCCCGCACCGCCTCGGCGGCGCGCAGCACCTGGTCGGCGCGGTGGATGGTGCCCTGGACGCCGTGCCGGCCGGCGCCCTGGTTGAGCTTGGTGAGCTCCGGGGAGAGCGCGGCGAGCCGGGCCGCGAGGTCGTCGGCGCGCAGCCCGCCGGCCCGTGCCGCGTCGAGCGCGTTGCTGGCCGCGAGCAGAGCGGCCCGGGCCCGCTCGACGGAGGGCGCGACCCGGGCGAGCCGGTCCTCGGCGTGTGCGAGGAGCGGGTCCAGGGTCCGGGCGAAGCGGTCGAGTTCGCCCTTGACCCGCTCCAGCTCGGCCTTGGCGCGGGTCAGCTCGGCGCGGGCGCGGGCGGCCGCGCCGGCCTCCAGGTCGTCGCGGTCGAGGTCGTGGGCGTCGACGGCGGTGATGTAGACGTGGCTGACCTCGTCGATCCGCCGCTCCAGGGCGTGGAAGTCGGTGGCGGCGCGGCGGGCGGCGGGCGAGTCGTCCACGGCCGTGATCGTCTCGATGGAGATCCGCACCTCGCGCTGGGCGGTGTCGAGTTCGTAGAAGGCCGCGGCGGCGGCGTCCTTGGCGGCCTGCGCGTCCGCGCGCTGCGACTCCCCGCGGCCGAACCAGCGGCGGGTGCCGCCACCGGCGAAGGAGGCGCAGGTGACGGCGAGCAGCGGCAGGGGGAGCAGCAGCAGCGTCAGGGCGTCGCGCACGGCGCCCCGGGCGGTGTCACGGCCGGAGCGACGGGCGGGGCCGGGGCCGTCGGCGCCCTCGCCCGTGGCACCGGGGCGCGCGGCCGGGTGCGGGCGCGAGCGGTCGCGCCCCGGGTCATGGCGGCGACGGCGGTGACGGCGTGCTCGCTGCGTGTACGGCTGCGCGGTTGTCGCCGTCACATCCCTCTCCCGTGCTGTGCTCACCCTGACCCGGTGCCATTCTCCCACCAGGTGAGGACGAACTCACGGGCCGATCAGTTCGCGGTACGCAGGGTGATCCCGCCGTTGGAGGTGCGGGCGGTGACGGTGTGGGCGGAGGTGTCGTCCCGCGGTACGTCGACCCGCGCCTCGCCGTTGTCGGCCTCGGCCCGCACCTTGTACGTGGCGCGGGGCAGCTCGACGTCGACGTCGCCGTTGTCGCTGGTGGCCTCCAGCCGGTCGGGCGCCGTGGTGAAGGCGAGCCGCTGGCCGCCGTTGCTGGTCACCGCTGTGACCTGGCGCGAGCCGAGGCCGGTGCCCTTGATCTCGCCGTTCTCGGTGGAGAGCCGGAGCGGGCCGGTGACGTTCCGCACCGTCACCCCGCCGTTGGAGGTGTCCACTTCGAGGGCGGTGTCGAAGCCGTCGGCCGTCACATCGCCGTTCCCGTCCCGCACGGACAGGGCCACCCCGCGCGGCACCTTCACCACGTGCTCCGCCTCGCAATCGGTGATCAGGCCGCTGCACTCCAGCTCCAGCTTCAGCGTGCCGTCGGTCATCGTCCACCGGGGCTCGGGGCCGCTGCCGAAAACGGCCCAGCCGTCGACCCGGCGGGTGACCTCGACGTCCTTGACGTCCGCGGGCTGCAGCACGAGGCGGGAGTTGTCCGCCTCGATGGTCAGCCGCTGCTTGCCGCCGAGCGGGAAGGAGCGCTGCTCGGCGGCGGCGTCGTCCGCGCTGGCGCCGCCGCAGCCGGTGAGCAGGGCGGCGGCGGCCACCGTCCCCAGCGTCGCGAGCACGGCGGCCCGGGAGCGAGGGCGTCGGGGGGCGGGGGCGCGCAGAACCACGGTGATCTCCGTATGCGGGTGTCGTACCGGTCGGTTGCCGGTGTCGTACCAGGCCGCGCCGGGTGTTTCCGGCGCGGCTCCGACCCTAGGCGGAGCCGCGGTCCGGCCACTATGCGGCCGCCCCCCACGAGGAGGGTGGGGACACCCCCACCCCCTCACCGCGCCTCGCGCGCGATTGCGGCGCTCCCGGCGCGGCAAGGTAGGCTGTCGGTTCGTTCACGGGCGCATAGCTCAGCGGTAGAGCGCTGCTCTTACAAAGCAGATGTCGGCGGTTCGAATCCGTCTGTGCCCACCCCGTACGAAGACCCCCGGCCCAGGCGGGCCGGGGGTCTTCGTCGTGTTCCGGTGGGTTCCGATACCCGCGGTCAGGCGCGGCGGCGGGCCAGGGTCAGGCCGTCCGCGACCGTCAGCAGCACGGATTCCATGCGCTCGTCCGCCAGCACGTGCTCGTTGAACCGTCTGATCGCGGCGGCCGCGCCGGTCGCCGCGGGGTCGGCCACGCGGCCGCCGAGCAGCACGTTGTCCACGGCGATCAGGCCGCCGGGGCGCATCCTGGGGACGAGTTCCTCCCAGTAGGCGATGTAGCTCTCCTTGTCCGCGTCGACGAAGGCCAGGTCGACATGGGGCTCGGCCGGCAGCGACCGCAGGGTCTCCACCGCCGGGGCGAGCACCAGCTCGATCCGGTCGGCGACGCCCGCCTTGGCCCACGCCTCCCGGGCGTACGCCGTCCACTCCTCGGAGATGTCGCAGGTCAGGAGCGTGCCGTCGGCGGGGAGCGCCTGGGCCATGGAGAGCGCGGAGAACCCGGTGAAGGTGCCGACCTCCACGATGCGGCGGGCGCCGACGAGCCGCGCCAGGAAGGCCAGCAGCGGGCCCTGTTCCTGGGCCACCTGCTTGACCGCGTCGTCGGGCAGCCGCGCATGGGTGGTCTCGACGACCTCCCGCTGCACGGCGTCGAGCGGCGGGTTGTGCGCCAGCACGTACGCGTACAGCTCGGGGGTGATCGTCGGCGTCTTGGACCGTGTGACCGGAGTGGATGCCATGGCCACCATCCTGGCTCAGCGGGCCCCGGCCGCGCGGAGGAACGCGCGGACGATCATCTCGCCCGCGACCACCCCGCGCTCGGGCAGCGCGGTCACCCCCGGCGCCGTCCACCCCGTGTCGGCGAGTTCCCCGTGGCCCGGCCGCCAGCCGCGGTCGGCGGCCAGCAGCAGGTCCGCGTCCAGCAGCGAGTCCCCGGCCGCCAGCACCCGCCGGGCGCCCGTGCGGCGGGCGACCTCCGCCAGCGCCGCGCTCTTGGTGAGCGGGCCGGGGACGGCGTACACCTTGCGGCCCTGGAGGGAGACCGTCCAGCCGCGCGGCCCCGCCCAGTCGGCCAGTTCCTTCACCCAGGTCTCGGGCATCAGGGCCCGCTCCACGACCAGGTAGCAGAACAGGTCCTCCGCCACCCGCTCCTTGAGCAGCCACGCCGGGTCGGCCGTCCGCAGCAGCCGCTCCCGCACCTCCGCCAAGGGCGCGCAGCCGTCGTCCAGGGCCCGGCGCACCGAGGCGTGCCAGTCGGGGTCGCTCTCCCCGTCGACCAGGAGGTGCCCGCCGTTGGCGCAGATCGCGTACCGGGCCGGCGGGCCGGGCAGCCGGACGCGGGCGTACTGCTCGCGGGTGCGCGTGGTCGTCGGTACGAGCTCGGCCGCGCCCGCCAGCTCGGCGAACAGCCCCGCGGCCGTCTCCGTCATGAACGACAGCGGCTTGTGCTCGTACGTCTCGACGCACAGCAGGCGGGGGGAGCGGGCGTCGGGCATGGTCAGGCCGAGGGCGGCGGCGGAGTAGATGAGCGTCCGGTCCAGATCGGTGGCGACCAGAACGGGGCCGTCGACCCCGGCTACGCGTTCGGCGGCCCCGGGCACGCGTTCGCCGGCCCCGCTCATCGGGCCATCACCGCCGTGCCGTCCGCGCCGGTCGCCCCGCGCGTGAAGCGCGGGTGGATCAGCCCCACGCAGGTGTACGGCAGCCCGTCGGCCTCCTCCACCGGCACCCCCCGCTGCTCGGCGAGCAGCCGCACATGGTCCAGGTCCGCGCCCGCGCCGCGCCGGGCGAGGATCTTCCACGGCACCCGCCGCAGCAGCACCCGCGTCGTCTCCCCCACGCCCGGCTTCACCAGGTTCACGTCGTCGATCCCGTACGCGGCGCTGATGCGCTCCACGGCCGCCCAGCCCTCCCAGGTCGGCGTCCGGTCCGACGCCAGCAGCCGCTCCGCGGCTCGCTCCGCCTCCTCGCGTGCCCCGGCGAAGTGCGCGGCGACGCGGTCCAGGAAGAGGTTGGAGACGTCCGATCCGGCGAGCTCGCGGTAGAACTTCGCGCCGTGGAAGTCCCCCGGCCCGACCAGGTCCGAGCGGAGCACGGTCCGCGATATCAGCCCGGAGACGGTGGAGTTGAGGCACGCCGAGGGGATGAGGAAGTCCTCGCGGGTGCCGTAGGTGCGCACACAGCCGCCCGGGTCGGCGAGCACCGCGATCTCCGGTACGAAGCCGGGGAACGGCTCCAGCGCCCGCGCGAGTTCGCGGGCGATCGCGCCCTTGCCGGTCCAGCCGTCCACGAACACCACGTCCGCCGGGTCGTGGCGGTCGGCCAGCCAGCGCAGCGCGGTGGCGTCGATGCCGCGGCCCCGGACGATGGAGACGGCGTAGTGCGGCAGTTCGAGGCCGTGGGCGTGCCGCGCCCAGCGGCGCATGAGGACGCCCACGGGCGTGCCGGCCCGCGCGAGCGACACCAGTACGGTGCCCGGGCCGCGCTCGGCGAGCACCGTCTCCGTCACGGTGCCGACGGCGCGGGCGATCCTCGGCGCGGAGGCGTCGAGCGCCGACCGGAACAGCTTCTGGTACTCCTTGCTGGGCTGGTACTCGATCGGCAGCGACTCCGCGTAGTGGGCGCCGCCGCTCTGGATCGCCTCCTCCCGCTCCTCCGTCGGCGCCTCAAGATCCACGTCCGAGAGGTCCTGGAGCAGCCAGCCGACCTCCTCGGGGGCGTAGGAGGAGAAGGCGGGTCCGCGCAGCGGCTCGGGCATGGGCGTCACCTGGGGGTCGGGGGCGTGGGAGGGCACGACGGCGAGCAGGACGCGGCCGGTGTGCGCGGCGAGCCGGGCGAGCAGCCCGTCGGGGGCGTGCAGCGCGGGGGTGTCGGCGGTGGAGTCGACGACCGCGACGACGGCGTCGAAGGCGCCGCCGGCGACGTTGTACGCGTAGCGGGGGCCAGGGCCGTCGTGCGGGTCGTCGTGGGCGGGGAACACCAGGCGGGTGCGGATGGCGTAGCCGAGGTCGTCGACGGCGAGCACGGGCGACCGTGTGGTCGTCGAGTACAGGACGGTGGGCGGGGCGAGGGGGGCCTCGCCGGCGGGCGCCGGCGCGGCGGCCAGCTCGGCGTCGAGCGCCCGGGCCAACCGCAGGGGCGCGTACATCAGTTCCTCGCACCCGAGCACGAGGACGCGCGCCCCGGCGGGCAGACCCCCCGGGCTCCCCTGCGCCGCCGAGTCCCCCCGAGCGGCCGAGTCCCCCTGAGCGGTCGGGCCACCGTCGCGGAGCGCCTCGGCGACGCGCCGGGCCATCCCGGGCAGCGCGGCCTCCAGCGCCCGCCGGTGCGCGGGGGTGAACCCGTGCCGGCCGCCGTCCGGCAGCCCGTCCGGCCAGCCCAGGTCGACCCGGGTGACACGCCCCGCCACGGCGGGGGCCGAGACGTCAGGAGTGACCGGTCCCGTCTCGTGCGCGGCCACCAGCTCCTGCCCGCGCTCCAGCACGCCCTCGGGCAGCCGCACCGTGCCCGTCGCCAGGGCGATGACCTCCACCCGCGCGCCCAGCCTCGCCGCGAAGTCCTCGAGCTCCCGCCGGTGGCACTCGGCCCGCATGTCGACGAGCGCGACGATCACATAGCGATCGCGCGGATGGCGGTCGTGCAGCGCCTCGATCGTATTGAGCACCGTCCTGCCCGTGGAGAACTCGTCGTCGACGAGGACGAGCGGCCCGTCACCGGCCAGCAGCGCCGGGTCCGCCGGCAGCAGCAGGTGCGAGGTGGCGTGGCTGTGCTCCTCCTCGAAGCCGCCGACGGGTTCGACGCCGGGGACGTGCCGCCGTGTGGAGTGCAGATACGGGGCGAGCCCCAGCCCGTCCGCGACACAGTGCCCGAGGCCGGTCGCCGTCTCCGCGTAGCCGAGGACGACCGCCCGGGCCGCCGCCGCGTCGCCCAGCAGCGCGCGCACCCGGCGCCCCAGCTCCAGCCCGGCGCCGTACACGGCCTCCGGCCGCTGCGGTACGTGCTTGCCGAGCACGTTCGACACCAGCAGATGGGCCCGCTTGGGGTTGCGCCGCAGGGCGAGCCCGAGGAGCGAGCGGAGCTCCGGGTCGCCCTCCAGCCCGACCCCGAGCCGCTCGGCCACCCACTGTCCCGACCACACCATGCCCTGTCCGTCCCTCGTCCCGGAAGAAAAAGTCTCTCCGCCCGTCATGTCAGCCCGGCGCCCGCCGCGAGCAGTTCCACGAACGTCACGTCCTCGCGCGCCACCCCGAACGCCTCGGCGCGCAGCAGGGTGCGCTCGGCCCAGGCGCGGTGCGGCTTCACCTCGTTCATCTTGTTCGTGTACGCCGAGCGGAGCACCCCGCCCCCGCAGCGCTCGGGGCTCAGGATGTCGGCGGCGTCGCTGTACTCCTCGTGGCTGACGACGGAGAGCGCGTGCACGGGGGTGACGTGCGAGGGGTGGATGCAGGTCTTGCCGGTCAGCCCGTTGGCGCGGTCGAGTTCGATCTCCCGCAGCAAACCGTCCATGTCGTGCGCGATGAGCGCGTTCCGCAGCTCCTCGGCCCGCCCGGTGAAGGGGCTGCGGCGCAGCTGGGGCTTGAACATACGTTCCTGCAGTCGGAAGTACTCCCAGACCGGCCCGGTCACGGTGTAGCCGGTGCCGTCGGCCCGGCCCAGCACATTGACCACGTCGGCGATGACGGAGGCGACGAGCTTGACGTCGTACGCGGTCATGTCGGGCGGGCGGCGCAGGCCGTAGGCGGAGCAGAAGTCGGTGACGCCGAGCCGCAGGGCCAGCACCCGGTCCCGGTACTTGTCGACCGTGCGCCGGATGCCGGCGAGGGCCTCGCCCCGGCTCTCCAGGTGCAGCAGTTCGGGCGACTCCAGGACGGGCATGGCGAACAGCCGGCGGCCGGAGGCGGCCTCGGCGGCGGCGAGCGCCTCCAGGAAGGGGACGCCGCGCTCCTCGGTGAACTTCGGCAGCACGAATCCGGAGAGCGCGGCGACGGCGGGGCCGAGCCGCCGCACCAGGTCGGTGATCTGCTCGGGGCGGCGGACGCGGACGAAGAGGAGGGGGAGGCCGTCGCGCCCGCCCCCACCGGGGGCGCCGGACGGGGCCGACGGGTCGGACGGGCCGTGGGGGTCGGACGGGCCGGACGGGTCCGGGCCGGCCAGCTCCGCGAGGTGGCGCAGCAGGTTCTCCTCGGCGCCGGCGACCTCCGCGTCGTCGATGGAGTCCTCCAGGCACAGCACCATCGAGACCACGCCGCGGGCCGCCTGCTTGCGCACGTCGTCGGCGAGCCGGGGCCGGGTCGCGGGGCTGTAGAGGGTGGCCCCCAGGGCGACGGAGAGTATTCGGGCCGGAGAGTCCGGGGTGAATTCGACGGGTTCCCGATGGAACAGGCCCTGCCGGACCTCGGGCGGAAGATGCCCGAAATGACGCATAGGTCTCCCGGTGATACGGGCATTGCGAGGCATTGCCGTGACTGGATCTGGCCGGTAATGGTACGTGCGGGTGACAGTCAAGAGTTCCTCAAGCGCATGAAAAACAGGTAACCCGCACGGGTCCGGTCCATGTCCCGATCATCCCATTCGATCGCCCGGCGCGGGCGGGGGCGGGCGGCCCGCACCGGCCCCCGGGCGGTGGGCCGGCGGCCGGCGGCGGCCGGCCCGGCGGCGTGCGCACCGGGGGCGTGCCACCGCCGCGGGCGGGACCCGCGTTGTCCCCGCCGGGGACGGGACGGCAGGATTGCGGCCATGACGCACGCGATGCTCAAGGGGTCCAACATCCCGCTGGAGGCCACGGCCGTACGGGCCGTGCTGCGCTGGTCCCCCGGCTCCGGCGTGCCGGACGTCGACGCCTCGGCGCTGCTGCTGGGGGCGGACGGCCGCGTGCGCTCGGACGAGGACTTCGTCTTCTTCAACCAGCCGCGCCACCCCTCCGGGCTGGTCCGGCACCTGCGGAAGCGGCGGGTGGCGGAGGGGCTGACGCACGCGGTCCAGGCGGACCTGTCCGGGCTGGAGGCGTCCGTCCACCGGGTGGTGATCGCCGCGTCCGCGGACGGCGGCGCGTTCGGGCAGGTGCCGGATCTGCGGGTGCTGCTGTACGACGTGTCGGCGGTCGCGGGCGATACGGCCGAGGGCGAGCCGATCGCCGTATTCGACGTGCTCCCGGAGACCGGCGAGGAAACCGCCATGATCTGCGGCGAGCTGTACCGGGCCGGTGGCCGCTGGAAGTTCCGCGCGGTCGGCCAGGGGTACGCGGACGGCCTCGTGGGGCTCGCGACGGAGTTCGGCATCCAGGTGGAGGACGGCGAGGCGGAGGACGGCGACGCGGGAGCCGGGCCGACGGCGGAGAGCGGGCCCGAGCCGGTGGCCGAGCCGGAACCGGCGGCGGGGCCGGAGCCGGTGGCCGAGGTCGCGCCCGCACCCGAGCCCGTAGCCGCGCCCGCACCCGTACCGGCGCCCGAGCCCGTACCCGCGCCCGCCTACGGATATCCGCAGCCGCCCGCGCAGCCGCCGGCGTACGGCTACCCGCCGGCGGCCGGGCCGGGCGTGCCGCCGCAGGCGGAGGCGAGCGTGGTGCTGCCGCCGCAGGGCCCGCAGTTCCAGCGGCGCTGAAGCGTTCGCCCCTGAAGGACCGGCCTCAGACCTTCGACTTCGAGCCGGGGCCCCACTGGAGGCCCCAGCCGTAGAGCCGGTCCAGCTCCGCCTGGAAGCCGTACACGTACCGCACCTCGCGCCGGACGACGATCTCGTCCCTGTGGTTCTCGATCAGCACCACCGCGCACGAGCGCGCCTGCGGCGCCCGCTCGTCCAGGTTGATCTCGACCCGCGGGCCGTTGCTGGGGTAGAGCGTGACGATCGCCTGCGTACGGTCGAACGCGGGCGTGCCGTCGTAGATGTAGACGAACACCAGCAGGCGCGCGATCTCGTCGCGGTGGTCGAGGTTGATGTAGATCGTCTCGCCGGAGGGCGCGCCGAACCGGTCGTCCCCGCTGAGCTTGACGTACGGCGGCGCGTTGATGTCGCCGAGGAAGTTCCCGAGCGGCTGGACGACGCCCTTGGTGCCGTCCTTGAGCTCGTAGAGGCACGCCAGATCCAGGTCGATCTTGACCACGGCGGGCCCCTGGGCCTGGACCATGTCCGGTTTGAACATCTTGAGCGGATGGCGGAGCAGGCTGCCGCCGGAGGCCCGGCCGCCGAGGTCGGAGCTGCGCATCCGCCAGGAGAGATTGACCCGCAGATTGCCGGTGGCGGCCCCCTGCCGGGTGAGCGACACCGTCGGATGCCGCTTGGTCAGTTCGATGGCGTTCGACGCGGCGTTGCCGCTGTCGAACTCCATGCGCCCGCCGCGCCGCAGGCTGTCCCAGATCGACACCGCGCACCCCCATCTGTCCCGTCCCCGCCCGTATACAGCGACGGGGCGGCCGGAAGGCTCTTCGCCGTCCGGCCGCCCCGCTGGGAAGCGTTCCGCAAACCCGCCGCCGTCACACGCCCGGGGCGTGACCTTCGTCAGGCATCGCCGGGACTCTCGGAGCCCTTGTCCGCGCCGGCGGCCGCCAGTGCGCGGTTGCGGCGCACCGAGGACCAGAAGGAGGCGGCGATGAGGACCACGCCGATGAGGCCCGTGATCACCTCGTTGATCTCGTGCTGGATGGTGATCAGCAGGATCACGGCGAGCGCGCCGATGGCGTAGTGCGCGCCGTGCTCCAGGTAGACGTAGTCGTCGAGGGTGCCCTGGCGGACCAGGTAGACGGTGAGGGACCGCACGTACATGGCGCCGACGCCCAGGCCCAGCGCCATCAGCACGATGTCGTTGGTGATGGCGAAGGCACCGATCACGCCGTCGAAGGAGAAGGACGCGTCCAGCACCTCCAGGTAGAGGAACATGAAGAACGCGGCCTTGCCGCCGATGGCGAGGGCGGTGGGCTTCTTGCCGGACCGCTTGGCCGCCTCCTCGGCCTCGTGCTCGCGTTCCTCCTCCTCTTCGAGCTTGTCCTCGAAGTAGCTGGAGAGACCGCCGACGACCAGATAGGTGATCAGGCCGGCGACGCCGGAGAGCAGGACCGTGGCCGACTTGTCGACGTGGCCGCCGCCGTGCTGGTGGGCCTGGGTGGCGAAGGTGACCGCGGTGATCAGCAGCACGATCAGCGCGAGGCAGACCGA
Source organism: Streptomyces sp. URMC 123 (assembly GCF_051386515.1). NCBI lineage: Bacteria > Bacillati > Actinomycetota > Actinomycetes > Kitasatosporales > Streptomycetaceae > Streptomyces > Streptomyces sp. URMC 123. The sequence continues at coordinate 20,976 of NZ_JBPQTV010000034.1, forward strand.
GAGCATGTCGATCTTACCGAGCTTGGCGAGCGGCCGCTCCAGCCAGCCGAGCCACTTGATGTCACGGTCCTCGAAGATGAAGTCGAGGAAGATCATCAGGAGGAACATCCCGCCGAACGCGGCGATGGCCGGGTGGGCGTCGGTGACGAGCTCCTGGTACCTGTCCTTGTCGCTCAGCGCGAGATCGACCGCCTCGATGGGGCCGATCTTGGCGCTGACGGCGACGATCACGACCGGGAAGATCAGCCGCATGCCGAAGACCGCGATCAGCACGCCGATGGTGAGGAAGATCTTCTGCCAGAAGGCATTCATCTTCTTCAGGATTCCGGCGTTGACCACGGCGTTGTCGAAGGACAGCGAGATCTCGAGGATGGACAGGATCGCCACGATCCCGAACGCGGTCCACCCCCCGTAGAACACCGCTGCGACCAGACCCAGGGCGGTGACGCCGAAGGACCAGCCGAAGGTTCTCAGAAGCACTGGCTACCCAATCGTGAGTGGGGTCCCCCGCGCGACAGTGCGCGGCTTTACGAAACGTTGACCCCGAAGTCTAGAGCGATGCCCCGCAGACCGGAGGCATAGCCCTGGCCGACCGCCCGGAACTTCCACTCGCCTCCGTACCGATAGACCTCGCCGAAGATCATCGCGGTTTCGCCGGCCGCGTCCTCGGAGAGGTCGTAACGGGCCAGCTCCACTCCGTCTGCCCGGTTGACCACGCGAATGAACGCGTTGGTGACCTGGCCGAAGTTCTGGCCGCGGCTGTCGGCGTCATGAATGGACACCGGAAAGACGATCTTGTCGACCTGCTCGGGGACGGCGGAGAGGTCGACGAGGATCGACTCGTCGTCGCCTTCACCCTCACCGGTGAGGTTGTCGCCGGTGTGCTCCACGGACCCGTCCGGGCTGCGGAGGTTGTTGTAGAAGACGAAGTAGTCGTCGCCGAGCACGCGTCCGCCGGAGCAGAGCAGCGCGCTGGCGTCGAGGTCGAAGGGCGCGCCGGTGGTCGAGCGCGCGTCCCAGCCGAGCCCGACCATCACCTGAGTGAGGTTCGGAGCGGCCTTGGAGAGGGAGACGTTGCCCCCCTTGGCGAGTGTGACGCCCATGTTCCTGCATCCTCCCCGGGTCGATGTGCTGCACAGGCGCGTCCGGCGCCGCACTCGAGGCGTGCGGCGCCGGACGGTGAGGCCGTCGAACGGTGGCTCCGTCAGACGTTGACGCCGAAGTCCTGGGCGATGCCGCGCAGGCCCGAGGCGTACCCCTGGCCGATGGCGCGGAACTTCCACTCGGCGCCGTGGCGGTACAGCTCGCCGAAGACCATGGCGGTCTCGGTGGAGGCGTCCTCCGACAGGTCGTAGCGGGCCAGCTCGTTGTTGTCGGCCTGGTTCACCACGCGGATGAAGGCGTTGCGCACCTGGCCGAAGCTCTGCTGGCGGGTCTCGGCGTCGTAGATCGAGACCGGGAAGACGATCTTGTCGACGTCGGCGGGGACGGCGGCGAGGTTGACCTTGATCTGCTCGTCGTCGCCCTCGCCCTCACCGGTGATGTTGTCGCCGGTGTGCTCCACCGAGCCGTCGGGGCTCTTGAGGTTGTTGAAGAACACGAAGTTCTGGTCGTTGCCGACCTTGCCCTCCGCGTTCAGCAGCAGCGCGCTGGCGTCGAGGTCGAAGTCGGTGCCGGTGGTGGTGCGGGCGTCCCAGCCGAGACCGACGATGACCGCGGTCAGGTTGGGGGCTGCCTTGGTCAGCGAGACGTTGCCGCCCTTGCTGAGGCTGACTCCCACGAGTCCTCCCATTGGTTCGAAGGGACGTAAGCGTGGACCTGCGCCCCCGGTCGTGCATGGCATCGGATCAACGAAGCGATCCTAGTGACGGGTTCCCCCGGGCCACAGGCTCTTGCCCGAGGAGGGTGTCTCGGGACGTTCGGCCCGGACCTTGGTCCCGGGCCCGGGTGCCCCGGGCCCGGGCGTCGATCGCCCCGGGCGCCGGCGCCGCTCGAACGCCGGCCGGGGCGCGGCGTCAGAGAGCGGCGAGGGCCTTGGCGTACTCGCCCAGGTCACGGGCGTCGGGCAGGCCGTTGACGACGGTCCAGCGGACCACGCCCTCCTTGTCGATGATGAAGGTGCCGCGCAGCGCGCAGCCCTTCTCCTCGTCGAAGACGCCGTAGGCGCGGGACACCTCGCCGTGCGGCCAGAAGTCCGACAGCAGCGGGTACTCCAGGCCCTCCTGCTCGGCGAAGACCCGCAGCGAGAAGGGGGCGTCGTTGGAGACGGCGAGGAGCTGCACGTCGTCGTTGACGAAGGTGGGCAGCTCGTCGCGGAGCGCGCACAGCTCGCCGGTGCAGACGCCGGTGAAGGCGAACGGGTAGAAGAGCAGGACGACGTTCTTCTCGCCGCGGAAGTCGGAGAGCCGCACGGTCTCGCCGTGCTGGTTCTTCAGCTCGAAGTCCGGAGCCTCGGCGCCGACCTCGACGCCCGCCTTCGTGCCGACCTCGATTGTCATGTGACGGTTCCCTCTCTGGCGGAAGTGCCGGCCGGTGCGACCGGCGCGGACGGGTCGCGCCCATCCTGTCATCCGACCCCCGGGGGCGGTGCGCGCCCCCGGAGAACGCCACTGCCGCGGGCGGCGGCGGTGGGCCGCTGCCCGCGGCAGTGGGGTGTGTCCTTCGCCCCGAGGGGGGCGCCGGCGAGAGGGGCCGGACGACGGGTCGCCTCAGCGGCGGCCGGTCTTGCTGCCGCCCTTGGTGGGGGTGACGAGGCGGCTGCCCGTCCAGTCCTTGCCGGCGCTGATGCTCTTGGTCTGGGACAGGCCGGCGGTCTGCGCGGCATCGTTGATGTCGCTCGGCTCGATGTAGCCGTCCCGCCCGGTCTTGGGCGTCATCAGCCAGATCTCGCCACCCTCATCGATCAGGCCGATGGCATCCACCAGCGCGTCCGTGAGGTCCCCGTCGTCATCCCGGAACCACAGGAGGACGACGTCGGCCACGTCGTCGTAGTCCTCGTCGACGAGATCCTGGCCGATCACGGCCTCGATACCTTCACGGAGCTCCTGCTCGACGTCATCGTCGTAGCCGATCTCCTGGACCACCTGTCCGGGCTCGAACCCCAGCCGGACGGCCGGGTTGGTTCGCTCCTCCGCGTGGTCCGCGGTCGCGCTCACGGATTGCCTCCTGTCATGTTTCGGGTTGTGCTGCCGCCTCGCGCGTACGCGGGGCATTGGGCGTAGTCCACACGGCCCGGTCGGATCGCGCAAGTACCCGGCCACCGTTCCCGCCCAAACGTTGACGTCTCGCCTCATCTCCAAACATCACGCCGCCCCCGTCGGTGATTCACGCCACAGCGGAGCGCCGGGTTCATGAGGTACTGGGGCCCGAGTGGGGGTTCAGGGCCGAACGGCCGTACGCTGGGCCCGTCGCGCTGGGCGTATGGTTGCGATTTGGCCGCTTACAAGCCGCGAGGGCCCGTAGAGCGTCCCGTCTCACAGAGTGGTGGTTACCGCCCAGTAGAGATGACGTTTCCGCCCCCTAGGTACACGATGGGAGGCGGCGCGACACCAGCAGAGCACCACCGAGCAGCGAAGGAACAGCGTGGCTTCCGGATCAGATCGCAACCCGATCATCATTGGCGGCCTTCCCAGTCAGGTCCCGGACTTTGATCCCGAGGAGACCCGGGAATGGCTCGACTCGCTCGATGCCGCCGTCGACGAGCGAGGCCGTGAGCGTGCCCGCTACCTGATGCTCCGCCTGATCGAGCGCGCGCGCGAGAAGCGCGTCGCCGTGCCCGAGATGCGCAGCACGGACTACGTCAACACGATCGCGACCAAGGACGAGCCGTTCTTCCCCGGCAACGAGGAGATCGAGCGCAAGATCCTGAACGCGACCCGCTGGAACGCGGCCGTCATGGTCTCCCGCGCCCAGCGCCCGGGCATCGGGGTCGGCGGTCACATCGCCACCTTCGCCTCCTCGGCCTCGCTCTACGACGTGGGCTTCAACCACTTCTTCCGGGGCAAGGACGGCGGTGACGGCGGCGACCAGATCTTCTTCCAGGGCCACGCCTCCCCGGGTGTGTACGCGCGCGCGTTCCTGCTGGACCGCCTGAGCGAGCAGCAGCTCGACGCGTTCCGCCAGGAGAAGTCGAAGGCGCCGTACGGCCTGTCCAGCTACCCGCACCCGCGGCTGATGCCGGACTTCTGGGAGTTCCCGACCGTCTCGATGGGCCTCGGCCCCCTCGGCGCGATCTACCAGGCGCGGATGAACCGCTACATGGAGGCGCGCGGCATCGCCGACACCTCCAAGTCCCACGTCTGGGCCTACCTCGGCGACGGCGAGATGGACGAGCCCGAGTCGCTCGGCCAGCTCACCCTGGCCGCCCGCGAGGGTCTGGACAACCTCACCTTCGTGGTCAACTGCAACCTCCAGCGCCTCGACGGCCCGGTGCGTGGCAACGGCAAGGTCATCCAGGAGCTGGAGTCGGTCTTCCGCGGCGCCGGCTGGAACGTGATCAAGCTGGTGTGGGATCGCAGCTGGGACCCGCTGCTGGCCCAGGACCGGGACGGTGTGCTGGTCAACAAGCTGAACACCACCCCCGACGGCCAGTTCCAGACGTACGCCACCGAGACCGGCGCGTACATCCGCGAGCACTTCTTCGGTGACGACCACCGGCTGCGCAAGATGGTCGAGCACATGACCGACGACCAGATCCTGCATCTGGGCCGCGGTGGCCACGACCACAAGAAGATCTACGCGGCCTACGCGGCGGCCAAGGCCCACAAGGGCCAGCCGACCGTGATCCTGGCGCAGACGGTCAAGGGCTGGACCCTCGGCCCGAACTTCGAGGGCCGCAACGCGACCCACCAGATGAAGAAGCTGACGGTCGACGACCTCAAGCGCTTCCGGGACCGGCTGCACCTGCCGATCGCCGACAAGGAGCTGGAGTCCGGCCTGCCGCCGTACTACCACCCCGGTCGCGACTCGGACGAGATCCAGTACATGCACGACCGCCGCAAGGCGCTGGGCGGCTATGTGCCGACCCGCGTCGTGCGCGCCAAGCCGCTGAACCTCCCGGACGACAAGGCGTACGCCGCCGCGAAGAAGGGCTCCGGTCAGCAGTCGATCGCCACCACCATGGCGTTCGTCCGCATCCTCAAGGACCTGATGCGGGACAAGGAGATCGGCAAGCGCTTCGTGCCGATCGCCCCGGACGAGTACCGCACCTTCGGCATGGACGCGTTCTTCCCGTCCGCGAAGATCTACAACCCGCTGGGTCAGCAGTACGAGGCCGTGGACCGCGAGCTGCTGCTGGCGTACAAGGAGTCCCCGACCGGTCAGATGCTGCACGACGGCATCTCCGAGGCGGGCTGCACCGCCTCGCTGATCGCCGCCGGCTCCGCCTACGCCACGCACGGCGAGCACCTGATCCCGGTGTACGTCTTCTACTCGATGTTCGGCTTCCAGCGGACCGGCGACCAGTTCTGGCAGATGGCCGACCAGCTGGCGCGCGGCTTCGTGCTCGGCGCCACCGCCGGCCGGACCACCCTCACCGGTGAGGGCCTCCAGCACGCCGACGGCCACTCGCAGCTGCTGGCCTCCACCAACCCGGCCGTCGTCGCGTACGACCCGGCGTTCGGCTACGAGATCGCGCACATCGTCAAGGACGGTCTGCGCCGGATGTACGGCCCGGACAGCGAGGACGTCTTCTACTACCTCACCGTCTACAACGAGCCGATCCAGCACCCGGCCGAGCCGGCGGACGTGGACGCCGAGGGCATCCTCAAGGGTCTGTACCGCTTCAGGAGCGGCGAGCAGGGCGCGATCCCGGCGCAGATCCTCGCCTCCGGCGTGGCCGTGCCGTGGGCCGTCGAGGCCCAGCGCATCCTCGCCGAGGAGTGGAACGTCAAGGCGGACGTCTGGTCGGCGACCTCCTGGAACGAGCTGCGCCGCGACGCGATCGAGGTCGAGGAGCACAACCTGCTCCACCCCGAGGAGGAGCAGCGCGTCCCGTACGTGACCCGCAAGCTCAACGGGGCGCAGGGTCCGTTCGTGGCCGTCTCCGACTGGATGCGGGCCGTGCCGGACCAGATCGCGCGCTGGGTGCCGGGCTCGTACCAGTCGCTGGGCGCGGACGGGTTCGGCTTCGCCGACACCCGTGGCGCGGCGCGTCGCTTCTTCCACATCGACGCGCAGTCCATCGTCCTGGCGGTGCTCACCGAGCTCGCCAAGGAGGGCAAGGTCGACCGCTCGGTCCTCAAGCAGGCGATCGACCGCTACCAGCTGCTCGACGTGGCGGCGGCGGACCCGGGCGCGGCGGGCGGCGACGCCTGAGCCGTCCGCTCACGCGGAAGGTCGTGACGAAGGGGTCGGGCCCCTTTTCGCGGGCCGCCTAGGATGTGGCGCATGAAGAGCCCGGAGGCGACGGCAGCCCGTTGGGAGCGAGCCGCGCAGTGGCCCCTCCTGGCGCTCGCCGTGCTGTTCGCGCTCGCCTACGCCGTCCCCATAGTCGCGCCCGACGCGCCCCCGCTCGTCCGGGACCTGTGCTGGGGCACCGAATGGCTGGTCTGGGGCGCCTTCGCCGTCGACTACGCGGTGCGGCTGGCCCTCGCCCCCGACCGCTGGGCGTTCGTCCGCGGCCACCCGATGGCGCTGCTCGCCGTCCTGCTGCCGCTGGTGCAGCCGCTGCGGCTGCTGCGCCTGGTGTCGACGCTGCTGCTGGTGGGGCAGCGCGCCCGGATGGCCTCCCAGGTGCGGCTGACCACGTACGTGGCCGGCTCGGTGGTGGGCCTGCTGATGTTCGGCTCGCTGGCCGTGCTGGAGGTCGAGCGGGACTCGCCGAACGGCAACATCCGCAACCTCGGGGACGCGGTGTGGTGGTCGTTCACCACCATGACCACCGTGGGCTACGGCGACCACGCCCCGACGACCGGCCTGGGGCGCGTGCTCGCGGTCGGGCTGATGCTGTCCGGCATCGCGCTGCTCGGTGTGGTGACCGCGAACATAGCGGCGTGGTTCATCTCCCGCTTCGAGCGGGACGACGAGCAGGAGCAGCGGCAGACGGAGGCCATCGCGGCGCTCACGGCCGAGGTGCGGGCGCTCAGGGCGGAGGTGGCCCGGCTGCGGGCGCCTTCGCCGTCGGCGGCGGTCCCCCAGGGCCGGGCCGAGGTGCCGCCGCCGGGCCCCGGGGGCCCGCTCAGCTCTCCCAGATCTTGAAGGCCCGCACCTGGTAGGGCGACCGCGGCACCCACGTCCCGCCGCCGGGGTAGGTGTCGAACTCGCCCGTCTCCGCGCACTCGGCACTCTGATAGGTGGTCACCGGCCGGCCCGTCCGGTTGACCAGCGAGGCCGCGGAGGCCCCGGCGGGCAGCGGCACACAGCTCTCGATGTCCGTGTCGGCCAGCTCATGGACGTACCGGGTGCCCCGGAAGTCGGCCCGCTGCCAGAGGCACAGCCGGCCGGCAGCGCACGGGCCCAGTCCCCCGCCCGCCGGGGCGGCCGCGGCGCGCGCGCCGGGGGCGGCGGCCGGGGCGGCCGAGGCACTCGCGGGGGCGCCGGACGCGGCCGCCAGCGCGAGCCCCGCCGCCAGGGCCACGGCCCCTCTCATGACCTTGCCCGCCCCGGTCCCCTCGCGTACGGGACGGCCGGACGGCGTCCGTGTGTCGATCCCCATGTCGATCCCCCTCGTCACCTTCCGCCCACGGGTGCGGGCGTGACGGCAGCCTGGCGGGCGCGATCGATCGTGCCAAGAGGGATCACCCGGATAGGGGCGGACACGGAGTGTGATCCGGCCACCCGTTCGCCGGGCACGCCATGCCCGGAGCGGACGCAGATCCTTGGCCTCAAACGTGAGCTGAGTCACGCTCTGCACCCAGGGCGTTCCGGTTCTCCTAGGGTGTCCGGCAGTGTCTGCGATTTCTGAGCTCGGCTCCTCCCCCCTCCCGCCATGGATCGGCGGCCCCCGCGCGGTGCGCGTGGCGCTGGCCCTGTCCGTGGTGCTCGTCCTCCTCGCCACCAGCGGCTGGACCGCCGTACGGCACGGCTCGGCGGACGGCACGGGCCGGGCCGGAGCGCTCAGCGCCTGGCGGCACGCCACGATCGACGGCCGCGCGCTGCCCGACCCGGAGGCCGCGCCCCGCGCCCTGGGCCGGTTCTTCGACTCCCTCACCCCGGCCCAGCGCACCCGGTTGGCCGAGGACCACCCCCTGATCGTGGGAAATCTCTCCGGCGCCCCGGTCACGCTGCGCTACCGCGCCAACCGGATCGCCCTCCGGCGGGCGAGCGCCGTGGAGCGCGAGCGGATGACCGACGAGCGGCTCACCCCGCTCGGCCGGCACGAGGCGGGCCGTCGGATGCACCGCTTCGACGCGCTGGCCTCCGCCGACCGCCAGATCCTCGCCTTCGACCCGACGGGCCCCGGCCGGGCCGCCGAGGTCCTCGGCGATCTGGACCGCGCCCGCCAGGTCTCGGTCGTGGTGCCCGGCGTGGACACCAACCTCCTCACCTTCCAGCGGACCGCGCGCCGCTACACCGCCCCCGTCGGCATGGCGCAGTCGCTGCACGAGGCCCAGCGGAAGGCCGCCCCCGGCGCCCGTACGGCCGTCATCGCCTGGGCCGACTACACCGCGCCCGTCGGCATCGGCATGGACGCGGCCCTCGGGCACCTCGCCGAGGACGGCGCCCAGCGGCTGCGGGCCCTCGTCGAGGCGCTGCCCGCCCGCGCCGAACGCGTCTCCCTCTTCTGCCACAGCTACGGCTCGGTCGTCTGCGGGCTCGCCGCGCCCGCGCTGCCCGCGTCCGTCACCGACATCGCGGTCGCCGGCAGCCCCGGCATGCGTGTGGAGCGCGCCGCCGACCTGGGCGGCCGGGCCCGGATCTGGGCCACCCGGGACGCCGACGACTGGATTCAGGACGTGCCCCACCTGGAGATCGGCGAGCTCGGCCACGGCGCGGACCCGGTCTCCCCCGCGTTCGGCGCCCGCGTTCTCTCCTCCGCCGGCGCCATCGGCCACACCGGCTACTTCCAGCCCGATACGGAGGCGCTCCGCAACTTCGCCCGCATCGGGGTCGGCGCGGTCTCCGACGTGAGCTGCGCGGGCGGCGGCGAGAGCTGCCGGGCCGGGCTGCACGGCGCCGACGAGGTTTGACGCGCGTAGCACGCGTGCGGCACCCGAGGGGGGACGGACGGACGACCGGCCCCTACGATGAGCCGCATGGGTGATGTGCTGGCCGGTTCCCACGCCGTCTGGGAGTTCGACTCGGACTCCGTGCTCATCCGCTACGAACGGGGGATGCGCACGCCCAAACTGCTCCAGGCGCTGGGCGAGCGGCGGGTGCCGCACGAGGCGCTGGCCGCGGTGGAGCTCGCGCCCGGCAAGCGGGGCACGGTGGAGCTGCGGGCCCGGCCGCGGCCCGGCGCGGACCCGCTCATCGACGCCGCCGCCGGACAGCTCAAGGACGTCTGCGACCCGTACCGGCTGGTGCTGCCGGCCGAGCGGGAGGCGCTGGCGGAGTACTACGCCGACGAGCTGCGCGCCGTCCTCGGGCCCGCCGCCGCGCAGCCCGCCGACCGCCACCTGGTGGCCGCGCCGCCGGCGCCCCTGCACTTCAAGGCCTACGACGGGAAGGCGTCCTTCGACGGCGCCACCGTCTCCTTCCGCTGGTTCTGGACCGGCGCGTCCACCGCCAAGTGGAAGGCGGGCGACCAGCACGTGCCCGTCCCGGAGATCACCGGCGTCGAATGGCGCGCGCCCGAGGTGATGAGCGGGCACCTGCGGTTGCTGCGGCGCGGCCGGAACGGGGCGGCGGGCCCGCCGTGTCCGCCGTGTCCGCCGGACAAGGACCCGGCGGCGGTCGTCTTCGGCATCGGCTACGGCATGGTCCACGAGTCCCTGCCGTTCGCCGCGGCCGTCCTGGAGGCGGTGCGGCGCGCGGGTGGGTCCGTGCCTTTCGCTGACGCGGCGGTGGAGGGCGGCCCGACGTGTGGGTCCGCCCCGGTCGGGGCGGACCCGGCGCGGGTCGCCGAGCGGATTCGGCACCTCGGGGAGTTGCACCGGGCGGGGTTCCTCACGGATGCGGAATTCACGTCCAAGAAGGCGGAACTCCTGGCTGAGCTCTGACCCGACGTTTCCCCTCCGGGGTGGTCCGCGCGACGTCCCCGTTGTGAGTCGTCCCTGACGTGACGGTCGCCGCTTTCCCGCCCCTCCGGGGCGGGGTTGCCCCGGCCTTCGGCCGAAGCCCCCTTTCCCGTCCCGAAGGGGCTGGGTCTTTCCTCGGCCTTCGGCGCGAACTCCATCTCCCCGCGCCGAAGGCGCGGGGCTTTTTCCCGCCCCTTCGGGGCGGGGGTGGGGTGGTGTCTTTGCGCCCCTGGTGTGCGGGGTGTCGGTGCCGCACCGGGGTACCTCCTCGGCGGCGCACGTGCACGTGGTTTCTTCGGCTTTCCCGCCGTCTCGTGCGCCGCGCTGCGGGGGCACCCCGCTACGTCCCCTCCGGCCGGTTCGGGCGCACAAAGCGGGGTGGGGGTTACGCGCTCCCTGACTGCCTGGCCGGTCCATGGCTCGCGACCCGCTGCGCGCAAACGGCTCCGGCTACGCCGGAGAAAAAGAAACAGACGGGAAGCCGAGGGACGGCCGCAACCAGCTAGGAACACCCCCTACCGCGGGCGCGCCGCAATACCGGCCCGAGGGGACGTGGCGGGGTGCCCCCGCAGCGCGGCGCACATGCTCCCAGGGGGAGCCGAAGAACAAAGGTGCACGTGCGCCGCCGAGGAGGTACCCCGGCGCGGCACCGACCCACCCACGGACAGAGCG